>NZ_JBDNTB010000106.1:1179-1783 GCF_047719395.1 Propionibacterium sp. | reverse complement strand
GCGCCCTCCCACCACGGCTGCTGCGTCGCCTACACCCTCATCTGGGAAGAGCCCGTTTCAGTGGCTGGCGGCTGTGGCTCAAGCGGGGCTTCGACATCGTGTTCTCGGTGATTGCGCTCGTGCTGCTCGCACCAGCGTTCTTGGGGTGGCGGTGCTCATCAAGATGGACGACGGTGGGCCAGTCGTCTTCTGTCAGGAACGCATCGGGCGGCGCGGAACGACGATCAGCGTGCACAAATTCCGCACTATGTGTGTGGATGCCGAGGCGAAGGTCGATGCACTCATCGAGGCCAACGGTGGGAAAGCGCTGCTCTTCAAGATGGAGCATAACCCCGTACCACGCGCATCAAGAAGATCTTGAGGAAGTACTCGATCGACGAGATGCCACAGTTCTGGTCCTTGCTGAGGAGCGGAATGGGTGTGGTGGGATCACGACCTGGATTGCTGCGGGGGTGTCTGAGTACAGCCGTGCGTACCACCGCCGTTTGTTCATCAGACCGCCCGCTCACCGGGCTGTGGCAGGGGGGCGGGGGGGGGGGCCGGGGGTTTGGAGAGGCCGATAGGGGAGCGCGTGGGGTCGGGGGGGGCTGGGGGATGGTGCGGG
>NZ_JBDNTB010000106.1:0-1169 GCF_047719395.1 Propionibacterium sp. | reverse complement strand
CCACCCCCGGTGGGGGGGGGGGGGCGGCCCCACCCCGCGGGGCCCCCCCCCGGGGGGGCGCCCGCCCCCCCCCCCCCCCCGGGCGGGGCGCCGGGGGGGGGGGGGGTCTGACCTGTCTTTTCAAGAGAGCATTCGGCTCGACCTTCGGTACGTGGAGAACTGGTCATTGGTGGGGGACCTGATGATCATCCTGAAGACGGTGCGAGTTGTACTGGGGCGGGAAGGTGCGTACTGACGTGAGCAGCGCGGCTGCTCACCAAATGAGGGTTCGTATTTTGGACGCCCAGCGGTCGGCTCATGAAATTCTCGCGGAGTGTGTCTCGCTCGGCCCCCAACCGAGCCGCCGAATCTACCTGCCCGGTGGGACGTCGACCGGTTCACCTGCGGTTCAACCTCGATGTGGTGTCTGCCAGTGCGCCGAGAGACGATCGCTGATCATGAACCTGATGTCCTCATGGTTGTTGAGGCGCCTATGAACGAACATCTGGATCACGCTAAGGTTTTCGCAGTTGTTGACGCGTATTTTCATATTACAGGAAGCGCTATGCCGTGGTCGAGTTTGGTGTGCGTCATGTACGCGATGAGAAATGTCGCACCAGAGGAACTTGCTCTTTCTCCAACGCTTCTGGTTGAGAGATCGCTGCGGGGAATACTGACAGATCTTGAACGCTTGGGAGTCGTTAGTATTGGTGCCGATGGTTCTATATTACCGATTTCGGGAGGAATGAGGTGGGTAAGTGGAATTCACATTATGTGAAGCGACGCAAGAGTACAATTGAGGCACTGCGAACCCTAATGCCAGTTGCACCGACCCAGCTGAGCTGCGATCGTGACGATATTCACTAGAAGGCCTTTGTTTCCTCCAGGTTACACCGAAGAGCAGTGTCGTCAGCAAGTCACGGTGAGAGGTTCACGAAAGAGGCCAACCATTTCACGGATCACTGTCTCTGATGCACGTAATCCATTTCAGCATGATGTGGATCGAATTCTGTATTGTCCAGAATTTCGAGCCATGGCTGGCAAGACCCAAGTAGTGGCGTCAGACCAACTTGGTCTATACCACACTCGACTCACGCATAGTCTCAAGGTTGCCCAACTGGGACGTCGGCTCGCGGTCACGATCCGATCGACCATCCCTGCAGGCCCCTCGGGGGGGGGGGGGGGGGGGG
>NZ_JBDNTB010000105.1:0-2318 GCF_047719395.1 Propionibacterium sp. | reverse complement strand
GCGGTGTCGATGACGACGATGCGATCCCGCGCTTCCCGGATGGCTTCGGAGAACTTGCGGAAGACGGCGACTTCCTGGGTGCAGGGGGATTGCAGGTCTTCCATGAGTTGGGCGCGGCCCGTCGCGTCAAGGCGCTTTCCCCTGGTGGCCAGGACCTCGTCCTGGTACTCCCGCAGTGCTTGATCGGGATCGATCTTCGCGATGGTGAGGTTCGCGACGGTGCCGTTGAGCGTGTCGGTGAGGTTTCCCGCGGGATCGGTCGTGGTGAGCAGCACGTCGCGGCCGCGCTCGGCAAGTGCCACGGCGATCGCCGTGGCCACCGTCGTCTTGCCGACTCCGCCCTTGCCCAGCGTCATGAACAGACCGTGGGTCTGCGCCGCCAACTGGTCCACGAGGCTCGACAGGGGCGGAAAGCCCCCGGCGGGTTCGCGGGCGGGGCCGGCGGGCTGCAGGGGATCGCCAGGAGTGATCGCGAAGAACTCACGGAGCCGGTCGACACCCACGACATTGTGCGCGTGCAGCGTGGTCGTGGTGCGGGGCAGGTGGGCGAGACGACTGGGGAGCGCGGCGAGTTCCCCGTGTTCCTGGTTGTGGATCGCGGTGACCAGGGGATCGCCGTCGAGGTCGGGCATGAGGGCATTGATGAGCAGCTGCTGGTTGCCCATGCCGAGAGCGGTGAGTTCACGGCTGGTGCGCTCGGCCTCGCGGATGGCCGAGTGCTGGGCGCGGGCGACGAGCACAAGCACGGTGCTGGCTGGGTCGCAGAGCGCGTCGACCGTGGCGTGGTAGACGGTGCGCCGTGATTCGAGGCCGGCCATGGGGCCCAGGCAGGAGGCGTCGCCCCTGCCTTCGTCGATGAATCGGCTCCAGTCGCCGGGTAGCTCCAGCAGGCGGATGGTGTGCCCTGTCGGGGCGGTGTCGAACAGCACGTGGTCGTAGCCGCTGGTGCGGTCGGGGTCGGCGATGAGGTCGGCGAACTCGTTGAAGGACGCGATCTCGGTCGTGCAGGACCCTGACAACTGCTCGGTCATCATCCGGATCTCGCGCTCCGGGAGCAGGCCGCGTACCGGATCGATGATCGATTCGCGGTATGCGGCGGCCGCGGCCTCCGGGTCGATCTCCAGAGCGTCGATACCGGGAGCAGTGGTCAAGGTCGTGATCTGGTTGCCGATCTGCTGGCCGAAGACCTGTCCGATGTTCGAGGCGGGGTCAGTGCTCACGAGCAGCACCGATTCGCCTCGATCGGCCAGGGCCAGCGCTGTCGCGCAGGCGGCCGATGTCTTTCCGACGCCGCCCTTGCCGGTGAAGAACGCGAACCTGGGCAGGTGGTCAAGGAATGCGGGATGAGTCATGGCTGGGGATCTCCCGTCGTGGCGTGGTTTTCTCCTGGCGTGGTTCAGCAGCATCCGGTGGCCCCGCCGCAGCATCCGGACTGTCCAGGGGTGACATCGGTGATGGGGAGGGTCGAAGGCGTGGCGATCCCGGCCATGCGGAGCAACTGGGTGCGCGTCGGGTATGCGCCGGTGAGGACTGTCTGCCCGTCGCCCTGGACGACGGGCAGCGCGTCCGAGCCGACGGTGTCGAGGATGTTGCGGACCTGGGGGTTCGCGACGAAGTTCTCCGGGTCCCTGGCGAGGTTGTGGCGCGTGATCGAGATGCCGGTGTCCGTGATGGCCGCGCAGTCGGCGGTGAAGGTGATGAGCGTGGCGTCGGGGTCGCTGCCGCAGACCCCGGTGTTGCAGCACATCGCCGGCTCGTAGACGTCGATGTGCGGGGTCCGGGTCGTCTGGCGTGACGTGGTGTCCTGCATGAGGATGTGCTCCTTTTCTTGTTCTTCGGTGTTTCGATTGCTTGTCGTGCTCATTTGACCTTGACCAGTTCCGAACCGTCGTCGGTCATCACGTGTGGTGTGAACAGGTGTGGTCTCAGCCACAGGGCCGCGTAGACCAGGGCGAGCAGGGCGGGGACTTCGACGAGGGGACCGACGGTGCCGGCCAGGGCCTGTCCGGAGGCGACGCCGAAGGTGCCCACGCACACCGCGATGGCCAGCTCGAAATTGTTGCCGGCCCCGGTGAATGCCAGGGTGGTGGTCTTCTCGTAGCCCAGATGCAGGGCGTGGCCGAGGATGAAACCCGTGGCGAACATGATTGCGAAGTAGGCGAGCAGCGGTAGGGCGATGCGGGCCACGTCCCACGGCTGACGGGTGATGGTGCCGCCCTGCAGGGCGAACAGCACGATCACGGTGAACAGCAGCCCCCAGGTGGCCAGCGGGCCGACCCTGGGGAGGAACCGGTGCTCGTACCACTCCCGGCCCTTCG
>NZ_JBDNTB010000104.1:0-2426 GCF_047719395.1 Propionibacterium sp. | reverse complement strand
ACAAGTGACACCAGTCACCCAATAAAACACAGGGAACAAAACCCAGTCCACCTCACCCGAGTTCTTGCGCACTTTGGGTTTTGTCTCCTGTGTGCGTTTTCAGTTCGCTTCCCGTATGGTGTCGCCGAGTCGGGACATGTCCAGGCAGCGTCGGGTGGACCAGTCGTTGTCGGTGACGTATCGGATCCTAGCGGTGATGAGCATCAACGCGCTCCTACCATCGGGGAAAGCGCCCACGACGCGGGTCCGACGTCGGATCTCCCGGTTCAACCGTCCGAATCATGTTGTTGGTGCGGATACGCCGACGATGCTCGACGGGATAGTCGTTCAGCAGGTACGTGGTGGTTTCGTTAATGCCCTCGCGCAGGCACTTGGCGGCTTCCCTGAGTTTCCGCTCCTCCATCTCGGAGGCGACCTGTTCGGCCTTGGCCGGCGCCGATTCGCGTGACTCCATGGCGAAGATCGCTTTGAGCGCGTCGCCGGCCCATCGGGTGTGCCGTGGGCCGGCCCTGGCGAGCACGCCCGCGCATGGAATGCACCATGCAGCGTTGGTAGCGGGCTTCGGGCAGCAGTTCGCCGACGGTGTTCACCAGTCCGGCGCATCGGTCGCCGACCGCCATCCGCACGCCTCCCGGACCCCCGTGCGATCAGGGAAGCGATGAAGTTCCGCCAGCTGGTCGCGTCCTCCTGTCAATCCCTCCGCCACGCCGATCACCTCGCGGTGCCCGTCTAACCCGACGCCGATGGCAACCAGCACACTCACGTTCTCGACCGCCCCGCCCCACGAACGCTTGTGCCACACGCCGTCCATGAACACATACGGGTAGGGCCGTTGCAACGGGCGCTGCCGCCACTGGTCGATCCGGACATATACCTTCTTCAACCGGTCCGACAGGGTCTGCGACGGCATCCGCTCGCCCCACAAGGCCTGGCTGATGTCATCGACGCGACGCGTGGACACGCCCGCCAGATACATGTCGATCAGGGCTTCCTCGACCGACTCCTCCCGCCTCCGGTAGCGTTCGATGACCGCCGACTCGAAAACCGCCCCCTTGAGCTTGGGCACCCTCACCGTCATTTTCCCGGCCTTGACGGTCAGATCTCGCCCGTAATGACCGGCCCGATACGCCTTCCCGCCACCGGAACGCTCATATCGGGCGGCACCCGTGATCTCGTCGGCCTGAAGCGTCCGGCATCCGGCCCACGGATCTCGTTGACCTTCTGGGACACCATGCGATCCAATTGAGTCTCGAACATGGGTTGGTTCACCTGTAAAATATGCTTGGGCATAGCCCGTACCTGCTTTCCAATCGGTTTTCTCTTTCAGCGATTGAAAATCGTACACATGGGACGGGCTGTGTTCCCACCACTTCAAAACTGCGCAAAAATCCGGGCGTCATCCTCAATTCCCTTTGGCATGAAATTCGCCAGTCAGTCCTAAAGGAAAGCTCTCAGTCATGCACCCCTAGCTGCTCTTACTGGTTGTCAGCGCCCGGTACAGTATCCAAGTACTCTGCTACAAGCTCTGGATCAAACACATCGAGTGATTCGCGAATCTCCGCATACAAGGCAGCAGGAGTGGCGTTGAGCGCTACATAACGTCCATCTGTATAGACAGACTTCGGCGCAAGTGCGGCAAGGCCGCGAACGAGCGACTCAATTTCGGCAACCTCCATGTCGTATCCCTTTGTCACAAGGAACGCTGCAAGGCTCTCAAAAACTATGGGAGCTTTCCGCTCGCTGTTCTCAACTAGAGTCTCAACTAACACAGCCACTGGTGGACGCGGAGTTCGGGCTTGCTTAGATTGCCTATCGACCCAGGCTCGCGTGTCTTCTGGCTTCCGTGTGTCGAACAGTGAACGAAGGTCGGACGGGTTGATTCCCTGAAGCGCGAACAGCTCAACTAGCCGAGCCAAGTCGCTGACCCTTATCGCAGTTATGTCATCATTGACGCATACTTCGTTAATCAGACCTTCATCATCAAGGGCCCCTTGGAAATCCGGTGCTACCAGGAGCGTAAAACTTGGAGCGATCTCGAGGCCATGCTTTTTCGCAGCCTTTTCGCGATGAACTCGAAGAATTGAGGTACGCGCTGTGTCTGCCCTTATATGGCCGGGTTTGTTCGTCTCGCTAGCTTCGGAAGAGTTTTTGGAAAGAACCGCCCGGACGGAGTCCTTGGTGGATTTTGCATCATAAGTAAATGCGTAAGATGCGCTGCCGTTACTACGCTTTCCGAGCCTTGCAGTGGCTATTCCGTCTGTTCCGTGCGTCGGACCTCCAAGACGAGTAACCGAAAAACCTAGAAGTTCGAGAGCGTCGCCTACTGCGTCCTCAAGCCCTTTCTCGTCATTTGTGGCATCACGTAGATTCTGGGCTCTTCGCGATCCGGGGTGTAGCGGGGGGTTGAGTCTGGCTGGCGTGTCGGG
>NZ_JBDNTB010000103.1:0-2549 GCF_047719395.1 Propionibacterium sp. | reverse complement strand
GCCAGCGGGCCGACCCTGGGGAGGAACCGGTGCTCGTACCACTCCCGGCCCTTCGCATGCTCCCCGAGACGACGGCTCGCCCATCCGGCCAGCAGCGGGACGCCGAGGAAGACCAGCACGGATTCGGCGATCTGCAGGAAGGAGAAGTCGGCCGATGTCGCGGGCAGCCCCAGCCAGGCGGGCAGGACCTGGAGGTAGAACCAGCCGAGGGTGGCGAACATGAGAATCTGGAACAGCGCGTTGACGGCCACCAGGACTGCGGCCGCCTCCCGGTCGCCGCAGGCGAGGTCGTTCCAGATGAGCACCATGGCGATGCAGCGAGCCAGCCCGACGATGATGATGCCGGTGCGGTACTCGGGCAGATCGGGCAGCAGAAGCCAGGCGAGTGTGAACATGAGCGCCGGCCCGATCAGCCAGTTCAGTACGAGCGAGGCGACCAGCAGGGTGCGGTCGTGGGTGACGCGGCCGAGCTCGCCGTAGCGCACCTTCGCCAGCGGTGGGTACATCATGAGCAGCAGGCCCAAGGCGATCGGCAGGCTCGTGGAGCCCAGCCTCACTGAGCCGATGACGCCGGCCAGGCCGGGCCAGGACCGCCCGAGGGTGACGCCGATGACCATTGCCGTGAGAATCCACGCCGGCAGCAGCCTGTCGGCGGTGCCCAGGCGCGTGGCGGCCTGCGGCCGCGTTCGAGTCGTGATGCTCACCGTGTCGCTCCCGCGACCGGCTTCACGGCCTTGACGATGGCTCCGTGCATGCCCGGGGTGACCTCATGGGTGAACTCGACGCTCGTGCCGACGAACCCGGCTTGGGCCAGACCGTCCAGGTACTCGCGGCGGGAAAGTGCCCCGGCGATGCAGCCCACGTACGAGCCGCGCTCGGCCCGCTCGGCCGGTGTCACGCCGTCCTCGGCCACCACGTCGGAGATGCCGATGCGTCCGCCCGGGGTGAGCACGCGGAACATCTCGCTCAACACCTTGGGCTTGTCGGCGGACAGGTCGATGACGCAGTTGGAGATCACCACGTCGACCGAGGCGTCGGGCAGTGGCACGTCCTCGATCGTCCCCTTGAGGAACTCGACGTTGTCCGCGCCAGCTTTCGCCGCGTTGTCACGAGCGAGGGTCAGCATCTCGTCGGTCATGTCCACGCCGTAGGCGAAACCTCGGGCCCCCACCCGGCGCGCGGACAGCAGCACGTCGATACCACCACCGGAACCGAGGTCGAGGACCCGCTCTTCGGGGTGCAGATCGGCTACCGCCGTGGGGTTGCCACATCCCAGGCTCGCCGCCAAAGCTCCGGCCGGCACGCCGGCAACGTCCCCGGATGCATACAAGCTGACGCCGAAACGCTCATCCACATCGGTCCCAACGTCAGCGGTAGGGGCACAGCACGAACCACCCGCACAGCAGCTCCCGGTCCGTGACGGCAACTCCCGTCCGCTTGCTTCGACGGCGAGAGCCGCCTGCGCATACCGATCTCTCACCTGCGTGCGTATCAGTTCGGTCTCGTGCACCACGCCCTCCTCGCATAGATGATCATCTATCGGATTCATTTATACTCAACGTATAGATGTTAGTCAATATGAGTGGGACACTGGAAGACATGACCACCACGCTGCCGAACCCCACGAACCACCAGCAGGCCCCTTGCTGCACGCCGACGGCGGCGGTGGCACCTCGCCCGGCCGAGAGCCGCGACCTCGCGCGCAAGCTGAAGGCGCTCTCAGACCCCACCCGCCTGCAACTTCTGCAACTCGTCGCTGCGCATCCAGAGGGAAGGGCCTGTATCTGCGACCTCACCGAGCCGCTCGGCGTGACCCAGCCCACCGTTTCCCACCACATGAAGCTCCTGGCTGAATCCGGTTTCGTCACCCGCGAACAGCAAGGGAAATGGGCTTATTACGCCATCAAGCCCGAAGCTCTCAACGATCTCGGGCAACATCTCGCCAGCCTGAGCCGCCCGCGCATTTAGTCGCACCACATGCCCACACCTTCGCGTCAGGCGACAGTCCGGAATCGATCCCTTTCGAGCAGGTCTGCGGACCGGATCGTGGAGAGCGTCGTTGAGCGTGGCCGAGCTGCTCGAAATTGGCGCTCGAAATGCGATCGATTCGCTACCCGTTCGTATGGGATGATTTCGAGCACCACGAGCTGGGTCAGTGGTGTCGATGTGCGACGGGGCCCACGTGGCCGGGGACCTGGTGAGGCCGGTGGAGACCGGCCCAGACGCCCACGGGCTCCACGCCGGATTACCCGCTCTCTGCATAGTGAGCTTCGGCCTCATCCCGATGGCCCACCACAAGAAACGCATGACGACGTATCCGATGAGGAACCGATCTGCTCGTTCCGAGAGGCTCCTGGAGCGGAGAGCCTGCGCGACGCTCGTGCCCGATGAAGCACCTCATGACGATGGCGACGGGAACAGAGAGATCAACGAGATAGCCCGTCGTGGGGGCGGGGGCGGCCCCCCACCCGCGTGGGCAACACCCCGCCCCCGCGGCCGGGGGCGGCGGGGGGGGGGGGGGGGGCGGGGTGGGCGGGGGCGGGGGCGGG
>NZ_JBDNTB010000102.1:0-3103 GCF_047719395.1 Propionibacterium sp. | reverse complement strand
GCGGACCGTGAGCAACAGCGTGGTCGGCCGCCACCCCAGCGGTTCGTGGGCCCGCTCCCTGGTGCCGGTGTCCCGCGCCCTCCCCTCGCCGCCGCAGCGCCGGCACCAGCGCGCCGCCTCGTCCTCTTCGCCGCGGCACAGGAGCACCGCGCGGTCCGGCTCCACCTGCTGGCCCACGACCACGAGACCGAGCTCGTCGAGGCGGCAGAAAGTCGTCACATCAGGGGTCGCGAAGGTAGCGTCAGGCACGTCGAGGTCTTCCTGGATGGGCAGTGTGAGAACTTCCATCCTCGGAAGGCCTCGGCCACTATCCGGGCACCGACGCGCCGCGCCCTCCCACCACGGCTGCTGCGTCGCCTACACCCTCATCTGGGAAGAGCCTCGAAACTCGCTCTCACCCACTACGGCGACCTGACGCACGTCGCGCCATTCGAGCTGGAGAACCTCACTACCTGCGACATCGTTCGCTGACTTGAGACGAGTGATTATCCAATGTCAATGACAACAAATTCAATGACCGCCTTGGAGCAAATCGACGCCAGGCATCTGACCAAGAATCAGAAAGAGCTCATCACGCTCGCCGTGCTGGGCAATATTTCAGAATTCTTCGACATGTTCCTCATCGGCTTCGCCATCGCGGTGCTCTTGAAGGATCCTTCGTGGCATTTGCAGGGCTATGAGGCCGGCATCATTTTGGCGATGTCCGGTTTGGGCACCGTCATCGGCGCAATCCTCTGGGGTCGTCTCGCAGACAAGATCGGCCGAAAAACCGCTTTCATGTGGTGCGTCCTGCTGTTCACCGTATTCACCCTTGTTTCGGTCTTCACCCCGACGAATGCCTGGGTCCTGCTCGCCGTATTGCGCGTTCTGGTGGGAATGGGTGTCGGCGGTCTGAACATCACCTCGGTACCCTATGTGCAGGAATTCGTGCCCGCCAAGCAGCGCGGTTTCCTCTCGGGTCTCACAGCCGTATTCATCCCGCTCGGGCTGTTCCTCGGATCACTCGCCTCCAGCCTTACCGGTGACAACTGGCGCCTGTTGATCGCTATTGGCGCCATTCCGATCCTGCTGCTCTTCTGGCTTCGGAGGGTTCCGGAATCACCGCGCTTTCTGCAATCGCAGGGCCACCATGAGGAAGCGACGAAGGCCATCGCATGGGCCCTTGAGTTGCCGCCGGAAGAGGTTGGCACGCTGCCTGAGATCAAGGGCGAGACGACTGCCTCCTATTCGGTCATCTTCCACAAATATTTCAAGAGTCTGGTCATCGTCGCTCTCGGTTCGTTCTGCTTCATCTTCGGCTCTTCGGTGATCCAGTCCTGGGGCCAGTCAATCCTGGGTTCGGCCTACAAGTTCCCCACCCACACCGTCGGCTACCTGTTCATGCTCGTGTCCCTGGCTGATCTTCTCGGCCGACTGTCCTCGGCGTGGCTCGGCGACCGCATCGGACGCAAGCGCGTCATGCTGATCTACGGCCTGCTGGGTGCCGTGGGGCTGCTCATCTCTGCCGGGTCCACCCAGTTGGCAGGGTATGGCACCAATGCCGGCTGGATCTTCTTCATCGGCATTCTGGTCGCCATGGCATTCGGCGATGGTGCATTCGGCGTGCTCAATCCCTTCGGCGCAGAACAGTTCCCGAACGAAGCCCGGGCAAGCGGACTTGGGCTCGGCTATGGCATCGGTGCCACCGCGAAGATCTTCGGACCGGCCCTTCTGGGTGCGATGTTCGGTGGGAAGGTCACCGCCGCGATCGTGCCGCCAGCATTCCTGTTCTTCGCAATTCTGCTGGTCATCGGCGGAATCATCTACCAGTTCGCAAAGGAAACCAGTGGCGTGTCTCTCGACACGGTCTGATCTTCCCACCCGCAAGCATTTGATTGTCCATCCGACAAGGAGAAATTCAGCATGAGCAAGATTGACGAAATCACCCGGGAGAAGTGGATTCTGGGCGCTTTCCCCGAGTGGGGGACCTGGCTCAACGAGGAGATCGACGAGACCGTCGTCGAACCCGGCACATTCACGCTGTGGTGGATCGGGAACACCGGACTGTGGCTGAAGACCGAGGGTGGCGCCAACCTCGCCGTTGATCTGTGGTTCGGCAATGGTAAGCGCACCCAGAAGGTCAAGGAGATGAAGCCGTACCACCAGATGCGCAATTTGACCGGTGGCGCCATGACCCAGCCGAATCTGCGCGCCGCGCCGATCGTCTTCGATCCGTTCGCCATCACAAAGCTCGATGTCGTGCTCGCCACGCACATTCATTCCGATCACATCTGCCCCTTCTTCGCGGCCGCCGTGCTGCAGAATTGCGGGCCCGAAGTAAAATTCGTGGGCCCGAAGGAGTGTGGCGACTTGTGGGAGTCCTGGGGTGTCCCGAAGAACAGAATCGTCGTTGTGCGCCCCGGCGATACCGTCAAGGTCAAGGACATCGAGATCGATGCTCTTGAGTCCTTCGACCGCACCGTCATGGTGACGGCCCAGGAGGATCTGCACGGCAAGATCCTCGATATGGATTCCAAGGCTGTCAACTATTTGATCAAGACTCCTGGCGGCAGCTTTTACCATGCTGGCGACTCGCACTACTCAATCCGATTCGCCAAGCACGGCAAGGAAAATGACATTGACGTGGCATTCGGCTCCTATGGCGAAAATCCGGTGGGTTGCCACGACAAGATGACATCCTCGGATATTCTTCGGATGGCTGAAGCCCTACAGGCCAAGGTCGTCATCCCGTTCCACTACGATGTGTGGACCAATTTCAAAGCAGACCCTGTCGAGATTCTTGAACTCTGGAAGTTCAAGAAGGATGTATTGCAATACAAGTTCAAGCCATTCATCTGGGAGGTCGGTGGAAAGTTCACCTACCCGAATGACAAGGACAAGATGCGTTACCACTACCGCCGTGGATTCGAAGACTGCTTCACCAACGAGCAGAACGTTCCCTACCCCTCCTTCCTGTAAAATTGGACGATGAATAGTGGTGGGGGGGGGGGCGCGGGGGGGGGGGGGCCCCCCCCCCGGGGGGGGGGGTTTGTGTGTTGGGGATTTTTAGGGGGGTGGGGTTTGGATACGGCGGGGCGGGGGTGGTCCTGCGCGCGGGGGGGGG
>NZ_JBDNTB010000101.1:0-3629 GCF_047719395.1 Propionibacterium sp. | reverse complement strand
CCCCCCGCCCCCGGGCCCCCCCCGCCCCCCTCCCCCCCCCCCTAGGGGCCACCCGGCCCCCCCGGGGGGCCGCCCCCGCCCCCCCCCCCCCGCCCACGGCGTGGGTTCGTTGGCTCGCTCCCGGTGAGGACGAGGCCGGATTGATGTGATGTCTAGCCTGGGGGTCATGACCTCAGGGGCTCCGGCTGCGATGCGCAGCCATGTCCGTCGCGCGACCAGTCGCTGGCAACCCTCCACACATGTGCACGGCACCCTCGACGAGGCACGCGAACTGATCCGCGCCGCCGGGCAGGTGGTGGTGCTCACCGGCGCCGGTATCAGCACCGGCTCGGGGGTCCCCGACTACCGGGGACCGATGTCGATCCGCGCAACGCCGATGATGTACAAGGAGTTCCTCTCCGATCCGCTGGCGCGTCGGCGCTACTGGGCCCGCAACTACCAGGGCTGGGCTCGGCTGTCGCATGCTCAGCCCAACGAGGGCCATCGGGCCCTCGCCCGATGGGAACGCCAGGGCCATCCCGGCGTTCTGCTGGGAGTGATCACCCAGAATGTCGACGGTCTGCACGAGGCCGCCGGGAACCGTCAACTCATCACACTGCACGGGCGAAGCTCCGATGTGGTCTGCCTGCGCTGCGGGCGGGTGCAGCCCCGTGTCGAGATGCAGGAGGTGATGCGCGATCTGAATCCGGGGATATCGCTGCTCACCGGAGTGGGGCATGCCGAGCTGCGTCCGGACGCGGACGCCGAGGTGGAGGACTGGAAGGATTTCGTGGTGCCGGATTGCCCGCACTGCGGTGGCCTGCTCAAGCCCGATGTCACCTTCTTCGGCGAGACGGTGCCCACGCCGAGGGTCGCGGCATCCTTCGCCTGGTGCGAGGGGGCGGGGGCCATGCTGGTGGCCGGCTCCTCCCTCACCGTGATGTCAGGTCTGCGTTTCGTGCGCCGGATGGCTCACCGCCACGCCTCGGTGATCATCATCAATCACGGTTTCACAAGGGGAGACAACCTAGCCACGGTGCGCCTGGACGGGGACACCACGCAGCTGCTGCCGGAACTGGTCGGATTGCTGCGCTGAGCCGGCCGCACCTCTCCGCCAGCAGTGAGCTACCAGCGAAGCGGCCCGTCGTCAGGAATGGCCTCCTCGTGACGATCCGCCAGCAGGATCGATGTCGACAATTCATTGACCAGCTCGCTGAGGGCGGCCAGAGGCCCCTCCCGGTGCCAGAAAGTCTCCTTCGACGGCAGATACCACAGTGTCTTCGGCCTCAGTCGGCCCTCGTCCACGAGCTGCTGGAACAGCGTCACCCACTGGTCCTGGCTGCCGAAGATGACCGTCCACGGTAGATATTCGCTGAAGGCCCTCGGATGATGCTGCCAGTCGATGAGACCCGGGTCGCCCGCCGACAGGAATTCCTGGAATGCCTCGAGTTGCCTGCGCACCTCGGTGCCCTGAGGGGTCCGGGCGGCCATCAACGGGCCGGACGCCGCGATCACCAGACCAGCCAGCACCAGCGCGACTCCCAGCATTCCTGCACCGGCGACCATGCTCAGCGGCCATATCAGTACCGCGCCGGTGGCACCGACGATCGAACCTGCCAGCCTCATCTGATGGCGTCCCTTGGAGGGTGGAACGCGGAAGAAGCCCAAATCGTCCACCCGGCGTTCGATGCCCTGCCGCACGGTGCCGAAACCGCCCTTCGTGCTGGTGATCTGCAGGGTGCTCGTGGTTCTGCGCCGCCTGCCCTGCACGGTGGGGAAGAGCTTCTTCAGCATTGTCCGCTCGTAGGTCTCCAGCTGGCTCGGGGTACTGCCGGTGCGCCGAAGTGTCCAGGAGCCGTCCTCCTCGTGCTGGACGCTGAGGCAGCCGCGTACCGTCAGATCGATGATCGTGGCCACCAGATATCTGGTCGCCACGCGGGTGCGCAGCAGGACTCCCGCTTCGGCTGGATGAAGACCAGGCGGGGCAGAATCCACCACTCCACCCTCGCCGCTCTGCATGACCGCCGTCCTGGCGCGACCATCGCGGCCGCGGGTCAGAACCAGCACCGCAGCGACGGCGAATGCTGCCACGACGATCAAGATCGCGCCGATGATCACCCTGGCAGGCTAACAAGGCTGGGCGCGCGGCGGGAGTGTGCGTGGCGACCAGAAGGCGAGGGGATCAGCTCAGATCCACCAGCGTGGCGACCTCGGCCCTCAGTGCCGACATGGCCTGCGAGGCCCGTGCCCGGCAGATCTCCAGATCACCCCCGTCGTGAGAGGGGTCGGCGATGATTTCCAGATAGCACTTGAGTTTCGGCTCGGTGCCCGACGGGCGCACGAAGACCCGCACCCCTGGGCGGGAGAATTCAAGGGCATCGATGGCCGGCATCGTCCCGGCCGCAACGAGCAGATCGCGCCTGCTCACCGGCACCCCGCCCAGCGTGGTACGCGGCTGGGAGCGCAGCAGAGCCATCGCGGCAGAGATGCGCTCGTGGTCGTCCACCCGCCAGGCGACCTGGCTCGTCAGATGCACACCGTGGGCCCGGTCGATCTCGTCGAGGCGGTCACCCAGCGTGCGGCCCTCGGCCTTGAGCGCGGTGGCCGTCCGCAGCACCGCGACGGTGGCGGAGATGCCGTCCTTGTCCGCCACGTGCGCAGGGTCGCAGCAGTAGCCGATCGCCTCCTCGTAGCCGAAGGCCAGCTCTGGCACCCGGCCGATCCACTTGAAGCCCGTCGGCGTCGTCACAAGATTGCGGCTAGCAGCTGCGGCGATCGAGTCGATCTGACTGCCGGAGACCACCGACCGCGCAAGCACGCCGGGCGCGCCACGGCGCACCGCATCGTCGGCCAGTACAGATCCGAGTTCATCACCGGTGAGACGCCGCCAGCCCGTGGGGCCGGGGATCGCCACGGCACAGCGATCAGCATCCGGGTCGGTCGCGATGGCCAGATCTGCGCCGGTCCCGCGGGCAAGGGCCATGGCCAGGTCCATCGCACCCGGCTCCTCGGGATTGGGGAAGGGCAGGGTCGGGAAGTCCGGATCGGGTGCGGCCTGTTCGGGCACCTCGATGGGCTCGGGGAACCCGGCCTCGGCACTCACCCTTGTGACCAGCTCTGCCCCCACCCCGTGCATGGCGGTGTGCACCCAGCGCAGTTCGGCGTCCGGCGACCCGCCGGCCTGCGGTGACGCCAGGCTGACTGCTGCGGCGCAGTACGCATCGACCAGCTCAGGGCCTGCCCGGCGCCAGTCGTCGCTACGTGCCAGATCCTTCGGGGGAGTGGCACAGGCCTGCTCGATCAAGCCAGAGATCTCCAGGTCACTGGGGGGAATGATCTGCGAACCGGAGTCGTCGTAGACCTTGTAACCGTTGTCGGCGGCCGGATTGTGCGATGCCGTGACGACGATTCCAGCGGCGGCCCCCAGATGCCTCACCCCGAAGGCGATCACGGGAGTGGGCACCGGATCTTCCACCAGCACGACATCGAGCCCGGCAGCCGCCATCACCTCGGTGGAGTCCCGCGCGCAGCGCGCCGCACCGTGCCGGGCATCGTGCCCCATCACCCCCCATGCACCGGCGCCCTCGCGGGCCCGCCCCCCGGCCGCCACCCCGGCCCCCGCCCGCCCCACCCCCCCGCGGGTGAGTCCG
>NZ_JBDNTB010000100.1:0-3751 GCF_047719395.1 Propionibacterium sp. | reverse complement strand
GGGGCTGGCATAGGTTTATAAGCGACCGGGTATGACCTCAACAACACACAACCGTCCACCCACAACGCGTTCTCAACGGATACACACCCGATGACGAAATGGGGGCGGCCTGCGGGCCGACCCCATTTCTTCGTGCCGGGTCCATAGCGCCAGGTGTGACCGTCAGATCCTCGCACGTTGCGTCCGCGAGGGCGGTCTCGCCCGGTCTCCGCGCGAGTCGAGTGGGGTCATTGCGTTCATGACATGGGAATCACGGTGTCCATGGGGACGAGAGAGGTCATTGGCCGCACAGGGCTCATACCTTCATGCCTTCGTCGTGCCGATCCATCCCAGGCAGCTGCTCTGCGCGGGCAGCAGTTCTGCGCGACCGCGATGTGGAGTCAGTGGTTGCCAGAGCCCATTTCACTGACGGCGACCAGGAAATATCAAGATACGAGACTTGAAGTCTCGTATCGAGCTAGCATGGCGGCATGGTTGCAGTAGGGCGTCCCAGGAGGGCTGATCTCGACGGGGTGATACTCACCGCGACCGCTGACCTGCTCGTCAAGGGCGGTCTCGCGGCTGCCGGTGTCGACGCCATCGCTGCACGCGCTGGCGTGGGCAAGGCATCGATCTACAGGCGCTGGTCGAGTCGCGATGATCTCATCCTCGATGCCCTGTTGGTGTGCACCGCATCATCGCTCAAGATCCCTGAGCAGATGTCCGCTGTGGAGGCGCTGGAATTTCATGTGGCCGAGCTTGCCGGGGTGCTCTCCGAGCCGCGCATCGGCCCGCTGCTGCGAGCTCTCACCGCCCGCGCGCAGGCCGACGATGCGCTGGCGGGTCGCTTGCGAGAGCGCTGGATCCTGCCTCGCCGTACGGTGGCCCGGCAATTGGTGGATCGTGCCCTGCACGAGGGCTCGGTCGATCCAGGCGTCGACGTCGAGCTGTTGCTCGACGAGCTGGTCGCCCCGCATTACTTCCGATTGATCTATGGCCTGCCCGCACTCAGCCGGGAGGCTGTCGCGGTCAGCGTGCGGCAGGTACTGCGCGGTGCGGGTGTCCGAGATCATGGTGAGGGCGCTTCTGTCCAGGACCTGTCGGGAACGACCGGAGATGGCCATTGATGTTCGTGCGCACTGCATTCACTCCCATGACTGGAGAGATTCGATGACTTTTCAAGTAGAAAATCCGCCTGCTCCCACCGGGGTTCCCTCCGCTGGTGCACGGCAGGCGTCGGCACATTCGGAGCGCCCTTTGCAAGAACACTCCCCGCGGCGGCATTCGATAGCCTTCTGGCTCATTGCGCTGGCCTTCGGCGTGACGATGTCCTTCACCACCGTCCCCACCACAATGTGGTCGCTCTACGAGCGCACGGTGCACTATTCGACGGCAATGGTCACCGTGGCATTCACCGCCTATTCCTTCGGGGTGCTGCTTGCACTCGTATTCGTGGGCCACATATCAGATTGGCAGGGGCGCAAACCGATTCTGCTGATCGGAATCACCTGCCAGTTGGTCGCTGCGATCGTGCTGGTCTCCTCCACGGATTTCGCTCCAGTGGTGGTGGCGCGATTCATCAGTGGCGCAGGAATCGGGATGATCACCGCCACGGCCACCGCACATATCGCTGAGCTCCACCTCGGTTCGGGGCGCGATCCGCTGTCCGAACGCCCGGCACTCACGGCCACTGCTGCAAACCTTGGTGGTCTCGGTGCTGGTCCCGTCATCGGTGGCGCGCTGACGCAGTTCCTGCCACACCCGCTGGTGGTGCCCTATGCCGTCTATCTCGTGGTGTTGGTGATCGCGCTCGCTCTCGTGATGGTTGCCCCGGAGACAGTCCCACGACACCACCGTGACTACCGTCCCCAGCACGTCCAGCTGGCACGGGAGGACCGAGGTGACTACATGACTGCCGTATTCGGCGGAGCCACCTTGTTCTGCGTGCTCGGGCTCACCACATCCTTGCTTCCCCAGGTGCTCAGTGGCCTCGGCATTTCCTCGCGCTTCTGGGAAGGTCTGATTGCCGCATGTGTGCTGTTCGCCTCCGCATCGGTCCAGATCGCGCTGCGGCATGCCGTGACCGATCGGCTCTATGCCATCGGTCTGCCTGCCATCGGGGTGGGTGTCATCTGCATGGTGCTCGGTGTCCTCACGGGGCTGGGGGCACTCTTCGTCATCGGCGCCCTGGTGGGCGGCGCGGGGGGCGGCGCCATCTTCCGTGGCGCGCTCGGCACGGCTGCGCGGGTGGCGCCTGAGGGGCGCGCAGGCGAATCCGCGGCAGGCATCTTCGTGGGCGCATATCTTGGGATGGCATGTCCGGTGCTCGGCATCGGCATCGCCACAGCCTGCGGGATCTCCATCGATGCCGCACTGGTCTGCTTTGGAATCCTCGTGCTCGCCCTTGCGACCGGGGTGGCGGCCTCCGCCAGGGCGTGCCAGAGGGCTCGCGCGACTCGTGTCATGGGCGACTGACACCCGACCTCATGCCAAGGGCCCACACCAGGAGAGGAGCCCTCATCATCCGGCAAGGCGATCCAGTCGGGCCGGGTCGCACACCGATTCCCATTTTTCAGCATTATCAACTTGAGGAGAGACAAGACAATGAAGACAGAGTTCACTGCTCATGACGGTTTCACCCTGCCGTCGATCGGATTCGGCACCTACCTGCTCAATGGGGTCCGCGGCTGCGAGTCGATAGTCACCGCCATCAAGAACGGCTATCGGCTGATCGATTCTGCCGTGAACTACCAGAACGAAGGAACCCTCGGCGCAGCTGTCCGCAATTGCGACGTCCCGCGGGATTCATTGATCATCACCAGCAAACTGCCTGGCAGGAGTCACGATCACGACCTGGCGATCGAAACCATCGAGGAGAGCGTCTACCGCACAGGCCTGGACTATCTCGACCTGTACCTCATCCACTGGCCGCTGCCGAGGGTGAACAAGTATGTCGAAGCCTGGCAGGCGATGATCGAGGCGAAGCAGCGCGGCCTGTTGCACGAGATCGGTGTGTGCAACTTCCTGCCCGAACACCTGGATCGGCTCGAGCGTGAAACCGGTGTCGTACCGGTCGTCAACCAGATTGAGCTGCACCCGTACTTCCCCCAGCAGGAGACCATCGACTACGACAATGCGCATGGCATCATCACCGAGGCTTGGAGCCCGCTCGGTCATGGCAACGATCTTCTGAAGAATCCGGTGATCACCAAGATCGCTGCGGCCCACTCGGCCACCCCAGGTCAGGTCGTGCTCGCCTGGGACAACGCCCGCGGTGTCGTCCCGATCCCGAAGGCATCGTCATCGGCTCGCCAGTTGGAGAACCTGGGCCACACCAAGGTGACGCTGAGTGACGAGGAAGTGGTGGAGATCACCGGGCTCGGGCGTCCTGATGGGCGTCTTGAAGGTCAGGATCCGGCCAGCTACGAGGAGTTCTGAGCCGGTGCTGACCCTGGTTTGACAGCCACAGAGGGGGCGTGTAACGTACTTCGAGCTGCCGCAGGGCGGCTTGACAACACAACATCGTTTCAGAAGGCCTTTTACCGAAAGATGGAAGACCATTTGAAACAAATCAGGATGGACCTCCGGATTTGACTCCGGGAAACATTCTGGTAATGTTGATTAAGTCGTTTTCGGCGGTTGCTGATAACAAATGAATTGGTAAAACAATCCAAATGTTGTTAGTGTAAAGCCAAGTGGATTGTTGGTGAGGCGTGTTTTTTTGTTGATCCGATGGTTTGATTTTTTTGGTTTGTTTTGGTAGTTTTTGTCG
>NZ_JBDNTB010000099.1:0-3811 GCF_047719395.1 Propionibacterium sp. | reverse complement strand
CCGGCCGGCCCCCCCGCCTCACCCCGTTGCAGGCGGGGCACCGCCCCGCTGGTTGGGCGCCGGCGGCGGGGGCGCCCCCGGCCCCCGCGCGCCGCCGCGACCTGCTCGGCGCGCTCGCCGAGACCGTGCTCGGCAGGCCGCTGTCCCCGTTGGAGCACACCGCCGTGGACGCCGCCCTGACCGCCACCGTGAACGCGAACTCGGTGCCAATCCTGCCGATGGTGGTGGACCGGCTCTTCGCCCCCGACCCACACGGCGACGACGGACGCCTCGCCGACGACGGACGCCTGGTCGCCCACGCCTTGCGCCGCCTCGTCGCCGGCGACCTCCAGGGCCTGTTCGACGGGCCATCCACCGTCGCCTTCGACCCATCTTTGCCCATGATCAGTCTCGACCTGTCCAGAGTTGCGGAGAACACGGCGCTGCTGTCGGTGCTCATGACCTGCGCGTCCGCGTGGATGGAAGCCGCACTGCTCGACCCGGCCGGCGGGCAACGCTGGATGATCTACGACGAAGCATGGCGGCTCATGAGCCACCCCGCGTTGCTGCGGCGCATGGACGCCCAATGGCGGCTCGCCAGGCATTATGGGATCGCCAACATGCTCATCTTCCACAAGCTCACCGACCTGGACACCGTGGGCGACCAAGGCTCCGCCAACCGCGCCCTGGCCACCAGCCTGCTGGCGAACGCGGAGACAAGGATCATCTACCGGCAGGAATCCGACCAGCTCGGCATCACCGCCCAAACCCTCGGACTGACCGGCACCGAGCAGAAGCTCCTGCCCACCCTCTCCACCGGGCAGGGACTCTGGCGGATCAAGGACCGCTCCTTCGTCGTCCAACACCAAATGCACCCCAACGAACTCGCCCTGTTCGACACCACCAACCGCATGACCACCAACGTCTAGAGCCGTCGCCCGCGATCGATTCGTGCTCTACGCCTGTCTACATAGCGTCTCGCTTACACTGGAGGCATGGCTGTGGACCCCGCGCTTCCCGAGTTCGCTCGCCCGATTGAGGACGGCCAGCCGTGGCCGCGGCCTGCTTGCCCCAAGTGCCAGACCGGATACATCAGCTTCTCAGCGCCCACCGAGTATGAAGGACACGACTCAGCCTCTGCGCGCAACCACCCTGCGTTCGAGCCGGAGTGGATTTCCGGCACGTTTGTCGTCCGCGGTCAGTGCGAGAACCCCGAGTGCCAACAGGCTGTGCACGGCACGGGCGACTACCGCGTGGACTACTCCCACAGGTCGAACCGCGATGATTACGAGTATCAGGGCGTGGCCTATTCCTCGTACTACACCGTGACGCACTTGCATCCGCCGATGCTGATAATGCCGATACCGAAGTCGGCACCCGACGAAGTACGAGAGGGCGTGCTACGCGCTTCTCGCGTGCTTTTCGCTGATCCTGGTCTAGCCGCAACTGCGCTACGTGCCACGGTGGAACGGTTCTTGACCTCAGAAGACATCTCTGCGACTCGACTAACTGGGCAGTTTCGGAACGCGCACGAACGTATCAAAGAGTGGCGGGATGCTGACTCCAACCGTCCAACGGTGGCCGATCTCTTCTTCGCCGTCAAATGGCTCGGAAACGTCGGAACCCATGAGGACTCGGACCTAACCACTATGGAGGTGCTGGACGGGGCCAGAGTACTTGACGAGGCGTTCCACCGACTCTTCACTGGCCCGGACATCGATGCCCAGGCGCGAGTGATAAACGCGGTCAAGGGGCCTTCTCGGCAACCCTGAGCAGCGGCGGCCGATCCAGGGGCAAGTGACTCAACCTCTAAGTCTGTAGACCGTCTCACCCGTGTTGGCATCGACCACACGGCCGTCATCGCGCACGCGAAACCGTGTCTCGCCAGAATTGGCATCCACCACTCTGCCATCGTCGCGGACACGGAATGATGTCTCCCCAGTGTTCGCGTCAACCATCCGGTTGCCGCGCACACGGAACCGTGTCTCACCCGAGTTTGCACTGACTGCCCGGCGGCCGTCCCAAGTTTCGTCACTCATACCAAGAGCTTGCCAGAGACGTCCGACATTCCTCCGTACGCGTGAGAGGCGAACATCGCGCACGTCAACGACCAGAGTGGACTGGCGGCCTGTCGCCCCAGAGGGCTCCACTGCACCCCCAGGAATCGACCTGCTGACACTCGATGACCAGGGGCGGCTCGCGACTGACTACGTCTTCATCGGCTGACAGCATCCCCATCGCCAAGCTGAAAGTCAACCTCGCCTGCCCGCGCAGGACGGCGGCCAGAGCGGTTCAACCCCCGGCGCAGTGGCGGTCCGCGTTGATGAACTCGGTGCCAAAGGGCCTTCCAAACGGCCGTCGGCACAGCTCCGTGCAAATCGATCCTGCCCAACCCTGTGAGTAGCATCCGTATTTTTCGGCCCAGAAGCAGAAACCCAGACCAGCCGGAAACTAGGCGCGTACCTGCCGGGCATGAAGACACCGCCTGCATCATCCGCGCCCGTCACGATTCCCCTCGTAGTCCTTACAGTGCACCGCAACGGCACGATCACCGTCACCAGGGACGGCGCTTTCCTGCCGTCGCCACCACATTCGACGTGGCGGCGCAGCTCGTTGCCCGAGATCATCGAACAGGCGTCCGAGAAGCGGACGATTCCGGTGTGGGTGGAGGTGCACGAGACCGACGGCACCTCCTTCACCGACCTGTTCCCAGCACAACTCCAACCTCACCATCTCGAGCCGCCGCCGTCGAAGCCGCGAAATGCCGCCCCCAGCCCAGCGCTGGCCGAAGTCCACGCGGAGGGGTTCATCCCTGGCGAGGACATCGCCATCGCGCCGGTTGTCAGCCACACTGCTGCCGCGAAGGATGGTACGGCGCGGGCGCTCATCGACCCGGCCGAGCACCCCGGCGTGTCCGAAGTCGTGCTCGTGGGCCGGGTCTCGGGCACGCTGGCGGTCAGGCGGCTTGCATGAGCCAGCCGTCGCAGCGTTCGGGGTCGATGGGCGACGAACTGACGAATGCAGCCATCATCGGCCTGCTTGCCCTGGTGGCGTTCACGCTCGCGCTGCGCGGGGCCGGATCGGTCACGGCGTGGCTCAGCGGTACCAATCAGCCGACCGGTGGACCCGCGTCCGGGGTCGGCGTGCTACTCGACCCGAGTGACCCCGGAACCGCGCTCGGCGCAGTAGGCCTGAACGCGGTCGTGTACTGGATCGTCACCGGCCTCATGCTCACCCTCATCAGCGCTCTGGGCGTGTTCGTCTGGCTGCGGGTGCGCCACTTCACCACGGCGGTGGAGGCTGATCCGCGTCGCATGGCCGGTATCGCCAGCCGCCACGACATCACCACCACCGCCTCCACCAAGACCCTGCTCACGCGCGCGGGAAACCTGCGGCCCAGCCTTGCCTCGCCGAGGCCCCAGGACGTGGGCTACCTGCTCGGCAGCTCGAAGGGCGCAAGCGTGTGGGCGTCGGTGGAGGACTCCGTCATGGTCATCGGCCCGCCCCGCTCAGGCAAAGGCCTGCACCTGGTCATCCCCGCCATCCTGGACGCACCGGGCGCGGTCGTGTGCACCAGCACCCGCCCGGACAACCTCACCGCCACCATGCGCGCCCGCGCCACAATCGGCCCAGTGGCCATCTTCGACCCCCAGCATCTGGCCGAAGGCCTGCCGTCGGGGATGCGGTGGTCGCCGATCAGGGGCTGCGAGAACCCGCAGACCGCGATGATCCGCGCCACCGGTCTCGGCGGGCGGGCCCCCCCCCGGCTCGCCCGCGCGCGCCGGGGGCCGCGGCGGGGTGCGGGCCCACCCCCCGCGCGGGCGCCCCCCCC
>NZ_JBDNTB010000098.1:0-4195 GCF_047719395.1 Propionibacterium sp. | reverse complement strand
GGTCGTCGACTTCCCGATCCCACCCTTGCCGTAAATAGCAACCTTACGCATTAGATAACCTTCCGTGAAGGGATGTTTCAGCCTTGTTACAAGATCAAGGAGCGATTCCCTCGGCGGATCCGGCCCAGCCAAATGGCTATGCCGGGGAGCTCAGCGGGTGCTGATCATCCTCCGGGGGCGTCCTTGCCGTGTTGATATTTATTTCAGCACGCGTGTGTTTCAAAGGTGTTAATCCAGTTGTCTGGTTCTGTAACAACTCGAACCATTTGGAATAACCCGAATAAATACACACAATGGTTTCAATAATCCCTTGAGTCAGGTAAAAGGCCTTGTCAAGGCGCTGATTGCAGAGTAGCTCAGACAGGCAAAGGTATAGTGGAATATCATCTGACAACATCCCTGGTGATTTCTTGAACGCACCACTCTCGTTTATCTGCCAGATTGCCTTCGCGGTTTCAAGATAACGTGAAAAAATGAAATGATAATCATCCATACCGTGTATGCGGAAGATAATTACTCATGAAACCGCAGATGCGGAACCTCTCCGCATCTGCGGATGCGTGACGTTTCAGGCGTGTATCAGCTGCATTGCAGGTTATGTCATGTCTCACGTGGGGGTGCTGAGCGGCCACGTGTCAGCGACGGAGAAGTCGGGTGACAGCCGTATCTAAGGTCGCTAGTGTTCCCCTATGGCGAAGTTGCGGATCAAGGACGCTGCCGTTTTCCTCGGAGTGAGCGATGACACCGTGCGGCGGTGGGTCGACGCAGGGACGCTGCAGTACGAACTGGATGATCGGCACCGCAAGGTGATTGACGGCTTGGAGCTCGCTCGCTTTGCGCAGTCGTTGTCCAATCCCGTGCCCGATCCCTCCGATATCGAGCGTTCGGCGCGCAACCGCTTTGTGGGTCTGGTCACCCGTGTCGACTCCGACAAGGTGATGTCACAGGTGGAGATGCAGTGCGGACCCTTCCGGGTGGTCTCGCTGATGAGTACCGAGGCCGTACGAGAGCTGGGGCTGGAGCCAGGTTCCCTCGCGGTGGCCGTCGTCAAGGCGACCACCGTCATCGTGGAGACTCCGACCCAAGATTGAGTGATGTCCCTACCCCCTAATAGAGAGGCGCCCCATGCGTACCAAGATCCCGAAGACCCTCGCGGCTGCAGTCGCTGTGCTGGCACTGGCCGTGACCGGATGCAGTTCTAGCGGCAGTTCCAGTTCGTCCGGCAGCAGTACGGCTCCGGCGCGCACCCTCACGGTGTTCGCCGCTGCGTCCATGACGGGCACCTTCAACGAACTCAAGACCACCTTCGAGAGCCAGAATCCCGGCGTTACTGTCACCTACAACTTCGCCGGTTCGCAGGCTCTGGCCCAGCAGATCACCAATGGTGCTCCCTCGGATGTCTTCGCATCGGCCAACTCGGCCAACATGACCACAGTGACGGACGCCGGCCTTGCCACCGGAGATCCCCAGGTCTACGCCACCAATGTGCTGGAGATCGTGGTTCCCAAGGGGAATCCGGCCAATGTGCACTCCTTCCAGGACCTCGCCAAGTCGGGTCTGAAGCTGGTCATCTGCGCACCGAGCGTGCCCTGTGGCGCCGCCACCCAGACGATCGAGAAGGCCACCAACATCACCCTGTCTCCGGTCAGCCAGGAGCAGGCGGTCACCGACGTGCTCACCAAGGTGCGCACCGGTGAGGCCGATGCCGGTCTGGTCTACAAGACCGATGCGATGTCCGCGGGCGATGCCGTTGAGGGCATCTCCTTCCCCGAAGCCTCCGAGGCCATCAATACGAACTACATTGTCCCGCTGAAGAATGCTTCGCAGCCTGAGCTGGCCCAGAAGTTCGTGGATCTCGTGATGAGTGATTCCGGGCAGTCAGTCCTTCAAAAGGCCGGTTTCGGAAGTCCGTCCGTCGGATCCAGCTCCGCTTCGGCTTCAGCCTCCGCCGGGCACTGAGTACTGATGCATTGACAGGTGGGCGCTGCGGTTCGGCCGTGGCGCCCACCTTTTGTACAGATGGAAGTTGTGTGGACGGAAGTGAATGAGCCATGACCACTGTTGCCGAGCCCGTCTCATTTGAGCATCGAGAGAAGGAGCCGCGGGTCAGGAAGGCGCGCACCTTCTCCGGGTTGCCCCGCTGGCTCTATGCCCCCGCTGCGCTGGGCGCGGTGTTCATCATCCTCCCGCTGATCGCCATGGCCACCCGGATGAACTGGTCCCAGTTCGGCACAGTCATCTCCACCCCGGCCTCACTGGATGCCCTGCGGTTGAGCATGGAGACTTCCATCGCCGCCATGGTGCTCTGCATAGTGTTCGGCGTGCCGATGTCCATGGTGCTGGCTCGGGTGGAGTTCCCCGGAAAGCAATTGATCCGATCGCTTGTGCTGCTGCCGCTGGTGCTGCCCCCGGTGGTGGGCGGCATCGCTCTGCTCTACACCTTCGGGCGTCGCGGGCTGCTTGCGCCGGTGCTCGACGTGTTCGGCATCAGCATCGCCTTCTCCACCATCGCTGTGGTGCTCGCCCAGACCTTCGTGGCCATGCCCTTCCTCGTGGTGTCGCTGGAAGGAACTCTTCGCACGGTCGGGCAGCGATATGAACTCGTGGCCGCCACCCTCGGCGCCAAGTCGTCCACCGTGCTGCACAGGATCACGCTGCCACTTGTGGTGCCCGGACTCGCCTCGGCTGCGGTGCTCTCCTTCGCCCGAGCGCTCGGGGAGTTCGGCGCCACGCTCACCTTCGCAGGAAGCCTTCAGGGCGTCACCAGGACGATGCCGCTGGAGATCAACCTGCAGAACTCCAGCGGGAACCCGGATTCCGCCATCGCCCTGTCGCTGGTCCTGGTGGCGGTGGCGATCATCGTCACCGTCGTGACGGCGAAGATCTCGGAGAGGTCGCAGCTGTGAGCCTGAAATTCCACGCGGTCCTCGCGCAACGCGGCTTCGACGTCGAGATGGAGATCGGCGAGGGCGAACGGGTGGCCGTGCTGGGGCACAACGGCTCCGGCAAGTCGACCATGATGAACATCCTCGCCGGAACTCTGCGTCCCGATTCGGGGAAAGCGGTCCTCGACGGCACCACATTGTTCGACCTCGGCTCC
Source organism: Propionibacterium sp. (assembly GCF_047719395.1). NCBI lineage: Bacteria > Bacillati > Actinomycetota > Actinomycetes > Propionibacteriales > Propionibacteriaceae > Propionibacterium > Propionibacterium sp. Next base: position 1,095 of record NZ_JBDNTB010000098.1, on the reverse strand, counting down.
GAGCACCACCAGTGGCTGCCGCCCCACCAGCGAGGCATCTCATTGCTCGCCCAGGAGGCGCTGCTCTTCCCGCACCTGAACGTGCGGGACAATGTGGCTTTCGGGCCTCGGGTCAGCGGTACCTCGAAGAAAGAGGCCAACCAGCGGGCCGAGCACTGGCTCGACGAGGTCGGTGTCGCCCAGTTCGCCCAGCGGCGGCCGAGCCAGCTGTCCGGCGGCCAGGCCCAGCGCGTGGCCATCGCCCGGGCCCTGGCCGCAGAACCGAAATTGCTGTTGCTCGACGAACCGATGGCAGCCTTGGACGTCGCGGTGGCACCCACTCTGCGACGGGTTCTGCGGCGTGTGCTGGAGGGGCGGGCGGCCATGGTCGTCACCCACGACCTGCTGGATGCGCTGTTGCTCTCCGAGCGGATCATCGTGCTCGAGCAGGGCCATGTTGCCGAGTCCGGGCCCACTGACAAGGTTCTTCAGCATCCGAAGACCAGATTCACCGCACGGATCGCGGGGCTCAACCTGGTTCGGGGCAGCTACCTCAATGGCGGTGTGGATCAGTCCGCGGATCTGCGCATCGAGGGGAACCAGCAGGAGGGTGCCGAATTGGTCGACGGTGAACCGGCCGCGGCAGTGTTCTCGCCGTCAGCGGTGACCATCAGCACCTCGGCGCCGCAGGGCAGCGCCCGCAACGTGCTGCCCGCGACGATCGCAGAACTGGAACCGACCGGCGAAATGGTGCGTGTGCGTGGCGATGACCACCACGGCCATTTTCTGTCCGCCGATGTGACGATGATCTCGGTGGCTGATCTCGACCTGTATCCCGGCAAGGAGGTCTTCTATTCGGTGAAGGCGGCGTCGGTGACGCTCTACCCTGTGTGAGCGGAGAAGCAGCGCCGTCACCGCGTTCCGGTCAGCACGATTCTCGAGAGCTGTGCGTCATGGCAGGTGACGGCCTCAGCGGTGATTCTGTTCAGGGACGCAATGGCCGGGCCCCGGCCCGCGGGTCCCGGGCCATGGGCAAATACTGCTTGGTAAAGATTGGGTATAGGTTCATCAACAACAGATCAGTCGTGCCCCCGGGTTTGCCTGAGACGACGACGA
>NZ_JBDNTB010000097.1:0-4673 GCF_047719395.1 Propionibacterium sp. | reverse complement strand
AGTTCTCCGAAGCCATCCGGGAAGCGCGGGATCGCATCGTCGTCATCGACACCGCGCCCAGCGGGCACACACTCCTCCTGCTCGACGCCACCGGCTCCTATCACCGCGAGATGCTCCACCAGCGGGGGGACGAGCTCGTCGCCACCCCGCTGACACGGCTCCAGGACCCCGACCACACGAAGATGATCATCGTCACCCTGCCCGAGACGACGCCCGTCCTCGAAGCAGAACAACTGCAACGCGACCTCGAACGAGCATCCATCACCCCCTGGGCATGGGTCGTCAACCGCTCTGTCGCCGCCGCCCATCAATCCTCCGGATTCCTCCGCACCATCGCGGACGGGGAACTCTCCCAGATCGGGCATGTCCAGCAGCTCACCGGACGCATGGCGGTCGTCCCCCTGCTGCCCACACCCCCCATCGGACAGGACAGTCTGCGCGATCTCAGCCAGACCTCCCCCCTGGCGGACTCCGCCGCCACTCGCTGACCACGGCTTCCTGGGAGCACACCATGCACCTGCTCATCATCGGCGGTTCCGATGCCGCCATCATGGCCGGCCTGCGCGCCCGCCAACTCGACCCGCACACCGACGTCACCCTGGTGGTCGCCGACCAGTACCCCAACTACTCCATCTGCGGCATCCCCTACCACATCGCCGGCGACGTGCCCGACTGGCACGACCTCGCGCACCGCACCCGGGCCGACCTCGAGGCAGCCGGGCTCAACCTGCGTCTTGGCACCCGCGCCACCGGCATTGACGCCGCCGCCCACACCATCACCGTGGCCACACCGGGCGGGAGCCAGGAGTCGCTCGGCTACGACAGGCTCGTCGTGGCCACCGGAGCTGGGCCGGCCGCCACCGGCATCACGGGCCTGACCGGCCCCGACGCACTCGGCCCCGCAGACGGGGTGCACCAGCTGCACACCATCGACCAGATGCACGCGGTTCAGCGCACCCTCGCCACCCGGCATCCCCGCCACGCCGTCATCATCGGCGCCGGCTACATCGGCCTCGAAATGGCCGAAGCCCTCACCCGGCGCGGCCTGGAGGTGACCATGCTGCACCGCGGCCCCGAAGTGCTCGCCACCCTCGACCCCGACCTCGCCTCCCTCGTCCACGACGAGCTTGCCCGACACGGCGTCCACGTCCGCACCAGCACCACCGTGCGCAGCATCCGACGCGGCGAGCACGGTCCGGTCGTCATCAGCGACGGCCCCGCAGGTGCCCAGGAGATCAGGACTGATCTCGTCATCGCTGTCGTCGGCGTCCGCCCCGACACGAGCCTGCTCACCTCGGCCGGAGCCACGACCGGACCAGGCGGAGCGATCGCCGTCGACGACCAGATGCGAACCGGCCTGCCCGACATCTACGCGGCCGGCGACGGTGTCACCACCAGGCACCGCCTGCTCGGCGACACCTGGCTGCCCCTGGGAACCACTGCCCACAAGCAAGGCCGCATCGCCGGGGAGAACGCCATCGGCGGCCACGCCACCTTCGCAGGCGTCCTCGGCACCCAAGTCGTCAAAGTCTTCACCCTGGTCGCCGCCCGCACCGGGCTCCGCGAGGCCGAAGCCCACAACGCCGACCTCCCCGCCCGCTCGGCGACCTGCACCCCCGACGACCACAAGGCCTACTACCCAGGCTCCCATCCGATCACCATCCGGCTCACCGGAGACCCCGCCACCGGCCAGCTGCTCGGCGGCCAACTCGTCGGAACCTACGGCACAGAAATCGCCAAGCGCACCGATGTGCTCGCCACTGCCATCTTCACCGGGCTCACCATCCCGCAACTCTCCGACCTCGACCTCGCCTACACCCCGCCCCTCGCCGCGCCATGGGATGCCATTCAGGCAGCCGCACAGCACTGGCAGTGATCCTGTGGAGACGAGCAGTGAGGAATCGCACGGCTCCGGGGAAGAGCGGATGTGCAGCCGAAGAATCAGTTCCTCATGCCTGGACGCTCTGCTGTGTGGCCGCGGCCCGGGGAATCATGACGCTCTCGTCGTCCACGACCACCGAGGCAGCATAGGAACGCTCGGGCGGTGCGATGCGGGCAAAGACATGGCTGCCGTCCGTCGCAGATGCCAGGGCAGCCATGACATGATCGATCACCTCGGTGCGCTCGACCGGGCCCAGGGTCCCAGGGGTCGAGTCGTCCATCAGGACCACCTCCGCTCCTCGTGCGCGAGCCTCGCGGGCCGCCTCGACGACGGGAGTGCCGGTGAAGAAGGCCCCACGGATCTCGTCCCGCAGTTCGGCCTCCAGCAACAGGCACTCGAGCCGGAACTCCGGGGACGGAGCAGGATCGGTGGCAATCCGCTGCAACACCGGATGAGCCCTCTGGGCCACTGTGTCCATCGCCTCGTGGGTGATCCTGATGGTTTCCTGCTGGGCATGCCGTAGCGCGGAGAGCTCGCCGACTCGCCGGTTGGCAAGCGCAGTCCTGCAGGCGAACCGGGCGGATGCCCACGCGATGAACGTCCAGGCGGCGGTTGAAATCACCTGGGGCAGGACCAGCGCGAATCCGAGCGAAACTGGCTGCCCGGTGTCCAGGACCCACCCGAAGGTCGTTGCGGCCATCGCAGCGAATCCGATCCATCCGGTCGCCGTGCGTTCCCGCATCAACGGCCCCCAGCACAGGAAGACGCACGCCCAGATCGACCATGTCGCGTAACCGGGCCAGCCCCCCACCCGGATCGACCACAGACACATCGAGTTGGCCACAGCGATCAGCACCACGACCACGACGCACACCCAACCCGGCAACCGGGACCGGGGCCACGACCGGACAAGGAGCCCGACGGCGATGACCACCACCACGAAAGCCCCGATCACTGGTACGAAAGAGGTGTACGCAGACCGATTCCCCAACACCTGGATCGCGCCCATCGCAAGGAACAGCACCGCGAGGATCCGCGCTGTCCTGGTCTCCAGGCTGGCTGCCAGCGGGAACTCCACATCGCTCGGCAGCTGTGCGTCCAGCTGCTGGAGCTCATCTCCACCTGCGTGTGCCCAGGCCGGGCCGGGCGACCAGGACACTGCGATGTGCGTGCCCCTGCCAGGGCTGGATCTCACATCGACCAGACCGCCCACGTCGACCACCCTCTGGCGGATCGAATGACGGATCCCGTAGCGGGAACGGGGTACCTGCTCGGGGATGAACCCCTGTCCGTCATCGTCGACCGACACGGTGAGTGCCCCGTCCACCACCTCGAGGCCGAGGACACGGCGCACCGGCCCCGGGCCACCGTGACGCACCGAATTGCGCACGGCCTCGATGACCGCATCGCCGAGGACCTTGCCGGTATCGCTCGGCACCAGGAAGTGGTCGTCTCGACGTCGTTCGATCCTGATGCCGGAATCCCATGCCCGGGCATCCTTGGTCATCGCGTCGAACAGCTCCTCCGTGGAGATGCTGTCCTCAGACGAGGACAGCTCATCTGAGGAATCGAGCGCCCCCAGGGCCGCGCACGCCGTCGAGCGGAGCAGCGGCGAGTCGGGCATCCCGGCAGCCACGGGCACCAGGGCCGCCAGGATGTGGTCATGGACGAATGCGTTGACGCGCAGCCGCACCAGCTGCCGGGCCTGCTCGTCGGCCAGGGCTTCGGCCTGTTCACGTTCCTGCGCCTCTGTCTGGTCGAGTTGGACCAACTGGACTCGCAGCCACGTGACCGCTCCCACGAACAGCAGTGTCGTCGACAGCACCTGCGCTGGCGCCTGGACGCTGCCGGGCCACAGTTCGCCGGTGATCGTGGACAGGGCCACCAGCAGCGCAGTCACCACCACACCCGCCCAGATGAAGCGCGCATGCACGCCGAAGCAGACGACGGCCATGATGATCGCGATGAATGCGCTCATCGTCACAAGAGTGCTCGCCGTCCCCTGCGCAGGAGATCCCAGGGAGCCGCCCACGGCAAGGGGCGTGCCGAGGAGCATGACGAAGCAGGCGCACACACCCACGCCGGTCCCCCTGATCCACATGCGGTCCAGGCGTCTGGGGACCACGCTGTCCGTCAGGATCACGGCACTGCTGTGATCCGGGTGCGGCGCTCGCCACGACCACGCCAGGGCGATCCCGGCCATGACGGCGATCACCAGCGGAAAGATGGCGAAAAATCCCAGCCACCATGCAGCGGGGGTACGCAGCCGGGGCGGAAGACTGGCAAGGTCCGTGTGCGTGATGAAGACAGTCAGGCTGCATGCGAGACCGGCGATGACGGCGAAGGCGCGCCGGAGGGGGCGCAGTGTGGGCGCACGGGTCATCGTCAGGGCCTGGTCGGCGTGGTGGCCCCGGAGTCGTGGTAGCTGACGAGCCCGTCCTCGGCGGCTCGGCGGAACAGGTCGACCCGCGAGTCGGCGGGCCGTCCGGCCTGGTGATATTTGGCGCGGATCCGTGCGATGTAGGTGTTCACGGTGCTGCGGGACAGGTTCAGGTGCCGGGCGACGGCCTCGGAGGTCTCACCGGCGGCATAGCGGATGAGAACCTGGACCTCGCCATCACTCAGGTGGGTCTGCACGAAGTCCTCATCGGCTTCCAGCGCCGCGGCCCAGTCGCGCCCGGGCTCGCCGCGTCCCTGCAGAGCCGCGGCGATGGCCGCGCCGAGGTGACGGGCCGGGGCCGCCTTGGGGGCGCTGGGCCGGGGCCCCGCCGCGCTCGCCGCCCGGCTGAGG
>NZ_JBDNTB010000096.1:0-4737 GCF_047719395.1 Propionibacterium sp. | reverse complement strand
GCCGCCGGGCAGCTTGGCAACTGGGGCGTGCGGCCCCCCCCCCCGCCGCCGCGGGGCCTCTCGTGCGGGGGGCGGCCGCCCCCCGCCGGCCCCCCGGGACAAGAAGAGGAGAACACGATGGGTCGTTTCCATCGCCACGATGACGGCACCTGGCATTCGCACGAGCACGACGAGTCGGGACACATGCACGAGCACGGCGAGCCTGGTCACGGGCGCTCCCACGATCACCAGCACTCCCACGATCACGAGGCCTCTCCCGCCAGCCAGGAGATCATCGGCGACCACTCCGGCTACCAGACTGGGCGCGAGCGCATCGAAATCCTGGAGGACATCTACGCCGAGAACGATCGGCTCGCCGCTGCCAATCGGGCTTCGCTGGATGCCGCTGGGGTGACTGCGGTCAATCTGATGAGTTCGCCGGGTTCAGGCAAGACCGCCCTGCTGGCGCGCACCCTTGAGGCGCTGCGCGACCAGGTGAGAGTGGGCATCGTGGAGGGCGATATCGAAACTCCGCTGGACGCCGAGAGGCTTGGGGGCTTCGGAGCCCAGATATCGCTGCTCAACACCGGAAACGGTTTCGGTGGCGAATGCCATCTTGATGCGCCGATGGTCGCCAATGCACTGGGCGGGCTGGATCTCGCTGCTCTCGACCTGGTCGTCATCGAGAATGTCGGCAATCTCGTCTGCCCGGCTGAGTTCGACGTGGGGGAGCACCGCAAGGCGATGGTGTACTCGATCACCGAGGGTGAGGACAAACCACTGAAGTATCCGGTGATGTTCCGCTCGGTGGCAGCGGTGGTGGTCAACAAGATCGACCTGGCGCCCTATCTGGATTTCGATCGCGAGCTGTTCATGAACAATCTGCATCAGGTGAATCCCAATGCCGAAGTGTTCGAGCTTTCCGCCAAGACCGGGGATGGTGTGGATGCCTGGGTGTCCTGGCTGCTCGAAGGATGCGCCCTTCTGGAACCCGGCGTCGAGACAGGTGTCGCCGCAGAGTAATTTCTGCAACGGATTCACGGTGGATCCCGGGCCGCTACGGCTTGCCGAGTGGACGGTCATGTGCATGAATTTCGGCGTCGACGGCTGGCAGGAACCGACGCTGGGCGAGAATCTCGCGAGGGCGGGAGTCCGGCGCCGCGATTTCCTGGCCTATTGCGGGGGACTGGCCGCGATCTTCGCCACCAGCACGCTGGGGCTGGCGGGTGGGGCGCCCGAGGCTTCCGCCGAAGACACCACTGCAGCCGGAATCGCCGACAAGCTGGGCGGTGTGACCAAGCCCAATGTCGTCTGGTTGCAGCTCCAGGAGTGCACGGGCTGCATGGAGAGCACCATCCGCTCGGGCACCGACACGATTGAGGAGTTGGTGCTCCAGCTGCTCTCGGTCGACTACAACGAGCTCCTGATGGCGCCCTCGGGACAGGCGGCTGACAAGGCCTTGGCCGACGCCAATGCGCAACCGCACATCCTCGTGGTGAACGGTTCCATTCCCAAGGGTGAGAACGGTGCGTTTTGCACGATCGGCGGCAAGTCCGCAGAGCAGGTGCTCCGCGAGTCCGCCGAGCGCGCCACTGCCGTACTCGCTGTCGGTGCCTGCGCCGTGTGGGGGTCGGTACAGGCCGCCAGGCCCAATCCGACTGGCGCGGTGGGCGTCGACTCGATCATCACCGACAAGAAGGTCATCAACGTCGCAGGGTGCCCGCCGATCGGTGAGGTCATCACGGCAACGGTCGCCTACCTGCTCACCCACGACGGTGCGCTGCCGAAGACCGATGGTGAGGGCAGGCCGCTGTTCGCCTATGGGCAGCGCATCCACGACAAGTGCCAGCGGCGGTCGCATTTCGACGCGGGTCAGTTCGTGCGCACCTTCGACGATGAGGGCGCCCGGGAGGGCTGGTGTCTCTACGAGACGGGGTGCAAGGGGCCGAGCACCTACAGTCCCTGCCCGACGATCCAGTGGAATCTGCACACCAGCTGGCCAGTCGAGGCCGGGCATCCGTGCCTGGGATGCACCGAAAAGGACTTCTTCGACCGCTACACGCCCTTCTATCAGGCGCTGCCACGGATCGGCGCAGATGGTGTCGAGCTGAGCCCCCAGCAGGTCGGCTGGGGCCTGCTCGGTGTCGCGACAGCCGGGGTGCTGGGCCATGCCGGCCTCACCGCCGCCAAGTCGGCCTTCACCCACCGTGGCGACCGTGCGAGCGCACCGATCCAGGCCTTCGGCGACGCGGAGCGTGTCTGGCAACCGACCGGTGAACGCACCGGAGGCCAGACCGGTCCCGCCAGTGACGTCAAGGACGACCAGGGGAGCAACCCGGTGGATGGTCCGGCCGGGGCCTCCGATTCACGCCACGATGAAGCCTCCGACGAGGGGAGCGAAAAATGACCCAGCGAGTGGTGATCGATCCGCTGACCCGCATCGAGGGTCATCTGAGAATCGAGCTGGAGACCCAGGGGAACTCCATCTCCAAGGCATGGAGCGAGACCACGCAGTTCAAGGGCATCGAGACCGTCATCGGCGGGCGCGATCCGCGTGACGCCTGGGCCTTCGCCCAGCGAATCTGCGGAGTGTGCACCGCGGTGCATGCCATCGCCTCGGCAGTGGCCGTCGAGGATGCCATCGGCTCGCAGCCTCCACGGCAGGCCAGGCTCATCAGAGACCTCATCCTGGGCTCGCAGAACATCCAGGACCACGTCATCCACTTCTACCATCTGCACGCCTTCGACTGGGTGAACGTTCCCTCTGCTGCGACCGCCGATCCCGCCAAAGCAGTCGCCTTCGCCGAGTCGATTGGTTCCACCTGGAAGGGCAACACCCTGCAGCGGATGACCGAGGTGCGCGACACCGTCGCCGGCATCCTCAAGGCAGGTCAGCTGAGCGTCTTCACCGGCGGCTACTGGGACCATCCCGACTACCGTCTGCCGCCGGAGGCGAATCTGATGGCGGTTGCTCACTATCTCGACGCCCTGGAATTCCAGCGTTCGATGATTCGGATCGCCACCGTCTTCGGTGGCAAGAATCCGCACCCCAATTTCCTGGTCGGCGGCATGGCCTGCAGCATCGACCCGAAGGGCAATGGCTCGATCAACCAGACGCAGCTCGACGAGGTCGGCGGGTGGGTCAATGAGTGCGTGGAGTTCGTGCAGAACTGCTATGTGCCCGATGCCATGGCGATCATGGGCGTCTACAAGGACTACTTCGACATCGGTGCGGCTCAGCCGAATTTCTTCGCGGTCGGGCTGGCCGGTGCCTGCTTTGCCGGGAATCCGGCCGCGTCGACGCTCACCTCGCCCTATGGTGCGGTCAAGCCCGGCGTCCTGCTGGACGGTGACCTGCACACGGTGCATGACTTCGACCCCGCCAAGGTGGCCGAATGGGTCAGCTCCGCATGGATGCGCTATGACGGTGGTGACATCGGCCTGTACCCCGCCGAAGGCGAGACCATCGTGAACTACACGGGGCCCAGACCGCCGTATGAATGGCTTGCCGACAGCAAGGAGTACACGTGGTGCAAGGCACCACGCTATGACGGCCACGTCATGCAGGTCGGCCCGGTGGCGCGCCTTCTGCTGGCGAATGCGCAGGGCCATGAGGTGACGGGCAAGGCTGTCGAGGCCGCTCGCACGAAACTCGGCATCAGCCTCGAACAGTTCAACTCCACGGCCGGACGGACGCTGGCTCGGGCCATCGACTGCTCAGTGGTCGCGCAGATCCTGTCGGAATCGGTCTATCCCGAATTCGTGAAGAACATCCAGGCCGGCGACACGAATGTCTTCGACGCCACCCGATGGGAACCCAGTTCCTGGCCCAAGCATTGCGCGGGCTTCTCCTTCCTCGAGGTGCCGCGCGGCAACCTGAGTCACTGGGTGGGCATCGACGACGAAAAAGTCTCCCGCTACCAGGCCGTGGTGCCCACCACCTGGCTGGCCGGCGGCCGGGATGCCACGGGCACGCCGGGCCCCTATGAGGAATCCCTCGGCGGCACCGGCATGCACCCGCTGGCGAACCCCGATGAGCCTCTGGAGCCGCTGCGCACCATCCACTCCTTCGATCCCTGCATGTCCTGTGGCGTGCACGTGCTCGATCCCGCGGGAACCGAATTGAATGTGGTGACGTCATGACCGAGATGCAACAGCTCGCCGACGAGCGATCAACCGAAGAGGCAGCACAGGCGCCCATCCAGATGGGCTATCCGTTCAGCGTCGGTCACATCACCGAGGCCAGGGTCATGGCCGCGATCGCGGCGGCACCTGTTGACACCGACGATGAAGTGGCCATCGCGGCGCGGCGGGCACTGAGCGTCCAGCTTCCCGAGATTTCGATCCCAGTGGTCGATGCCGCCGATGTTGATCCAGCCTGCGAGGCTCGCCGATTCACGCTGGTGCGTGTCCACGACTTCCCCATCGCCAAAGGGCGCAACGAGGATGTCGTCATCATGCGCGGTGACTTCGCCGAAGTGCTCGGCGCGGTCAGGATCGGCCGTGAAGACCGCACGGTGCTGAAGAAGAACGTCGCCTATGCCGAGCGGCGGGGCCGGCGGGTGCTCGGCGGGGGGGGGGGGCCCCGCGCCCGCGCCGCGGCACGCCGGCGGGGGCGGGGGAGTTCGGTGGGGGGGGGCGGGGCGGCCGCCCGCGCCTGCGGGGGCGGCGGGCGCCGCGGCGCGTCGGCGGGCCGGCGCGCGCGGGCGGCGCGGGGGGCGGGGGGGGGGTGGGGGGGGGGGGGGGGGGGTGGGGGGG
>NZ_JBDNTB010000095.1:0-4966 GCF_047719395.1 Propionibacterium sp. | reverse complement strand
GGGGGGCGGGGGGGGGTGCCGCTGCTGGTGGGGGCGCAGCCGCCGGCGCCGGCGGTGCGGCGGCAGGTGGTGGTGCCGCGTCGGGTGCGGCGGCTGGTGCGGCTGGTGGTCCGATCGGTGCCGCTGCCGGTGCGGCGGCTGGTGTGGCGATGGGTGCGGCACGCAAGGCTGGCCAGGCGGCGCAGGGCACGGTCGGGCAGGCGACCGGGGAAGGGGATGGTCCCAGTGGCAGCAAGTGAACCGCAGGGCGCGGTGAAGACGTATGGGAACTGGCGCCGGCCCCAGAGTGCCGGGATTCTTGGCCTCGGCTCTGTGGGGACGGGCGGGCTGATCGGCGGGTTCGTGCTCATGGTGATCGCCATCATGGTGGGCGGCTTGGTGCCGGGCTTCATCGTGTTCGCGCTCCTGTGCGTGGCGGTGGGGCTGGTCACCGTCAAGGACGGCCACGGTCGCACGGTGCTGCAACGGGCGGCCGCCCGTGTCGGCTGGTGGGCGACTCGCACTCAGGGAGAGCACCTGTATCGCTCGGGCATCCTGGGGCGCACACCGTGGGGCACGGCTCAGCTGCCGGGCATCGCCGCCCCGACGAGGCTGACCGAGTGGCAGGACTCCTACAGCCGCCCGTTTGCGCTGGTCGAGTCGCCGGCCAGCGGCACGTTCAGCGTGATCCTGGGCACGGACCCGGACGGCGCCGCCCTGGTGGATGAGGACCAGGTGAACATCTGGGTGGCGGATTGGGGTAACTGGCTGGCCGCCCTGTCGGTCGAACCGTCCTTGGTGGCCGCGGCGGTGACGGTGGAGACGGCGCCGGACACGGGCACGCGGCTGCGCCGCGAGGTCGCCTCGAACTTGGACCCGGACGCCCCCGAGGCGGCGACGCGGATGCTCCAGGAGGTGGTGGACACTTACCCGGCGGGCGCCTCGTCGGTCAAGGCGTACGTGGCGCTGACGTTCACGGCTGCACCCCGGCCGGGGGCGTCGCGGCGCAAGCCGGACGAGCTGGCCCGCGACCTGGCTTCCCGCCTTCCGGGGTTGACGGAGTCGTTGAGCGCGACTGGTGCGGGGGCGGTGCACCCGCTGGACGCGCAGACGCTGTGTGAGACGATCCGTATCGCCTACGATCCGGCGGCGGCCACGCTCATCTCCGAGGCTCACGCCTCCGGCCAGGTGCCGGACCTGTCTTGGTCTGATGTGGGTCCGGTGGCCGCCGAAGCGCAGTGGGCCGGCTACCGCCACGACTCGGGGTGGTCGCAGACCTGGGAGATGACACAGGCGCCGCGCGGGATCGTGCGTTCCTCGATCTTGACGAGCTTGTTGGCCCCCCACCCGGACGTCGCACGCAAGCGGGTCACTTTGCTGTACGAGCCGGTGGACACGGCCAGGGCTGCGGCGTTGGTGGAGAATGATCGGCATTCGGCCGAGTTCCTGCTCTCCGCCAGCTCGAAGCCCAGCGCCCGGGCAATCCACTCGTTCAGGCAGGCCGATAAAACCGCGACCGAGGAAGCGGCAGGGGCGAGCCTGGTCAACTTCGGCTTGCTGGTGACCGCGACGAGCGTTGACCCCGCGCGTCGCGCCGACGCGGCCGCGGTGGTGGACAATCTGGCGGCCTCCGCGCGCATCCGGCTGCGGCCCGTGTATGGGTCGCAGGATTCCGCGTTTGCCGCCTGCCTGCCCCTGGGGCTTGTGTTGAGTCGGCATATGCGGGTTCCCGCCGAGCTGAGGGGGAAAATTTGAGTACGAAGAAAACTCCCAAGCCGCGGCCGCTGTCCACGCCGTCCCGCGGGTGGATCGGCCGTGGCCGCGGCACGGCCACGATGGTGCAGGCCCCACCCCAGTGGCGGGGCACCAGCGTGCAGGTCTGCGGTCTGTGGCCGTTCGCGGTCGGCTCGGGCACCCCCATGGTGGGGGTGCCCCTGGGCCGGCATATCCGCACCGGCGCCACCTTGTGTTGCGACCCCATCTCCTGGTTCCAACGAGCCCACCTGATCTCCAACCCGTCCGCCTTCATCCTGGGACTGCCAGGCCTCGGCAAGTCGACGGTGGCGAGGCGCATGTCGTTGGGCTTGGCCGGCTACGGCGTGAGCTCGCTGTATTTGGGGGATTTGAAGGGGGAGCATGTTCCGTTGATCCGCGCCCTGGGCGGCCAGGTGATCCGCCTGGGCCGTGGCCGCGGGTCCATTAACGTGCTCGATCCTGGCGAGGCGCGTGCTGCGGCCACCCGCCTGACGGGTTCGGCCCGCGCCGAGGTGCTGGCCGATGCCCACACTCGACGGCGCACCATGGTGTCGGCGCTCATCACGATTATGCGGGGCGTGCCGCCCACCGATCGGGAGGAGACGATCGTGGACCGAGCGTTGCACGTGCTCGACGACGCGGCCGTCCCGGGCCAGGTGCCAGTCCTGGGGGATCTGTTGACGGTGATCCGGCAGGCCCCCGAGCCGGTGCGCGAGGTCGCGCTGGATCGGGGCAGCCTCGACCGGTACCGGGAGGTGACCGAGAACCTGGAGGCGTCGCTGCTGGCGGTCTCCTCGGGGGGCCGGTTCGGGGACATGTTCTCCCGTCCGACCTCGGAGCCGATGCGCCGCGACCGCTCGATCGTGGTCGACATCTCCGGGCTGGACGAGGGCGACACCGACCTCAAGGCCGCGACCTTGCTGGCTTGCTGGTCTGCGGGCTTCGCCACGGTCAACGTCGCCCAGGCCCTTGCCCAGGCCGGTTTGGAGCCGATGCGGCACTACCTGCTCGTCCTGGACGAGCTGTGGCAGGCGCTGCGGGCGGGCCGGGGCATGGTCGACCGGGTGGACTCTCTGACCCGCCTGAACCGGTCGTGGGGGGTAGGTCAGATTCTTCTGTCCCACACGATGCGCGACCTCATGTCCCTGCCCGATGAGGCCGATCGTATGAAGGCCCGGGGTTTCGTCGAGCGGTCGGGCATGGTGATCTGCGGCGGCCTGCCCCATGACGAGATGCGCCGCCTGAACGATGCGTCTGTGCGCCTGTCGCACAGCGAAGAGACGATGCTGGAATCCTGGCAGGACCCACCCTCCTGGGACGCGCAACTCGGCCGGGAGGCCGAGCCGCCCGGTCGGGGCCGCTTCTTGGTCAAGGTCGGCGGCAAGCCGGGCATCCCGATCCGGGTCGAGCTGACCTCGGCCGAGCGGACGCTCAACGATACGAACGTGCTGTGGCACCAACAGTCCCGGGTGGGCGCCGACGCTCAGCCGGCACACCGTGAAGGAGTGGCGTGATGGCACAGAACAACCGGCGCCGCGACCCCGGCGGGCTCGACGGGCAGACGATCTTCCTCCTGCTGATCGTCGGGGTCGTGGCCCTCGTCCTGGTGGCCGTGAACGTCCCACTCCGCCTGGCGCAGGCATGGACCGGCGCGCCGACGGGTCTGCCGGGTGACCCGTTCACCCTGCTGTGCGACGTGGCCGCGCACAAGGTCGCCTTCACCGCGACGGCCTGGTGGCTTCTGGCCGGGCTTGCCGCACTGCTCCTGCTCGTGGCGATCGCCGTGGGCCTGCTGGTCCACGCCAGGCGTGGCCGGCACAGCCGTGTGGATCAGGCGGCCACCTGGATGGGACAGGGGCGCGACATTCACGCGCTGAGCCGCAAGGCGGTGGGCGCCTCCGCGGCGCGCCTCGGCGTGTCGGCCGTGCCGGGGCTGCCCATCGGAGTGACCGTGACCGGCGCCCACCCGCTGTTTAGCTCGTGGGAGGACATGCGGATTACGATCGCCGGGCCGCGTACCGGCAAGACGACCGCCATGGTCGTCCCCGAGATACTGGCGGCCCCCGGCGCGGTGCTGGTCACCTCGAACAAGCGTGACGTGGTCGACGCCACCCGCGACGTGCGGGCCGGTGCCGGCCCGGTGTGGGTGTTCGACCCGCAGGGCATTGCGCTGGAAGAGGCGACCTGGTGGTGGAACCCGCTGTCCTACGTCACCGACGAGGTGCGGGCGACGCGGCTGGCCGAGCACTTCGCCGCCGGGTCCCGGCAAGTCGGGGCTCGCACCGACGCCTACTTCGACAACGCCGGCCAGGACCTCCTGGGCGGACTGCTGCTGGCGGCCGCCCTCGACCACCGGCCCATCACCGACGTGTACGTCTGGCTGACCCGCCCCACCGACGACACCCCGGTCGAGGTGCTGCGCGCCGGCGGGTTCGCGCTCACCGCCGACCAGGTGGCCGGGGTGATCGACGCGCCGGAGAAGCAGCGAGGCGGGGTCTACGGCACAGCCATGCAGATGGCGTCGTGCCTGACCAACCGGCAGGTCGCCGGCTGGGTCACCCCGCAGGGCTCCGCCGACCCGCGCCCCCAGCTTTCTCCCGAGGCGTTCGTGCGTGCCGACGGCGGCACCCTTTACAGCCTCTCGAAGGCGGGCCGGGCCACGGCCGGCCCCCTGGTAACGGCCCTCACAGTGGCCGTCGTCGAGGCCGCCGAGGAGCTGGCGGCCCGCTCTCCGGGCGGGCGCCTGGCCACGCCCCTGGTGGGGGTGCTCGACGAGGCCGCCAACGTCTGCCGCTGGCGCGAACTGCCCAACCTGTACTCCCACTACGGGTCGAGGGGGATCGTCCTCGACACGGTCCTCCAGTCCTGGTCGCAGGGCGTCGAGGTGTGGGGCGAGGGCGGCATGAAGAAGCTGTGGAGTGCGGCGAACGTGAAAATCTACGGGGGCGGCGTGTCCGAGGCGTCGTTCCTGGAGGACTTGTCGCGCATGATCGGGGACCACGACCGGCTGGCGTCCTCGACGTCCTACGGGCGCGGGCCGCGCACCGTCTCCCATCAGCTCCAGCGGGAACGCATCCTCGATGTCGCAGACCTGGCGGCGCTGCCGCGGGGCCGCGCCGTGGTCATCGGGGGGGGGGGCCCCCCCCCCCCGGGGGGGGCGGCGCCCCGGGGGCGGGGGCCCCCCGCCGGGGGGGGGGGCGGCCCCCGGGCCCCGGCGCGGCCCCCCGGGCGG
>NZ_JBDNTB010000094.1:0-5377 GCF_047719395.1 Propionibacterium sp. | reverse complement strand
CGCTGGCGCCCCCCTTCGCACCCCCCCGCATGCGGCAAAGCGGCGGGGCCAAGTCAGGAAACCCCCCCCCCACAAGGACCCCCCCCGCCCCCCCCCCCGGGGGGCCCCCCCCCCCCCCCCCCGCCGAACCGTGCCGGGCATCGTGCCCGATCAGCACCCTTGAACCGGCGCCGTCGCGGGCCAGCACCCAGGCAGCCACACCGGCCGCCGCCCGCAGCACCACGACGCGGTTGAATCGGCTGGGCCCGGGTCCCAGCGCTGCCCGCAGCCCGGCCGTGCCGAAGTGCAGCGGGCCAGCGAACTCCGTGGCCAGCACATCCAGGGCTGCGGCATCGCCTCGTGAAGCGCTCGCAATCTGGCCGCCAAGAATTTTGCTGGTGACTTCGTCAGGATCGTCCGCGAGCCACTCCCGGGCCTGTTCCAGCACCGCCCTGTGCCCATCCCCGTGCATCGTCGTGATGTTGACCCCTTAAACTCGCGCTCGCGCGCCCACGCGCGCCCGCTCGCGCGCGCGGACATGCCCCCGCGCGCGCCCCCATCCGCGTAGCAGCGTAGCGTCTGTACGGGCAAGCGAGAACCGGTATGCGGGCAGCGGAAATGGCCGCCGAAATCACAGGTAGAAAAGCCATGACCATAGGAGGCGCTCAATGACATCGACTATTCCGATCGGCAGCACCGACCAGAAAGCCGTCCGGCCGCTGAACCCCGGGGCAGGCCACCGGGAAACCATGGATGGCAACGAGGCTGCGGCCCGTGTCGCTCACCAGCTGAGTGAAGTCATCGCTATCTACCCGATCACGCCGAGCTCGGCGATGGCCGAGAGCTGCGACCAGTGGGCGGCCACTGGAAAGACCAATTTGTGGGGCGCCATCCCCGAGGTCATCGAGATGCAGTCCGAGGGCGGTGCCGCAGGCGCACTGCACGGCGCTGTCACCAAGGGCGTACTGGGTACGACGTTCACCGCATCCCAGGGCCTGCTGCTGATGATCCCGAACATGTACAAGATCGCCGGTGAACTCACCCCGGCCGTCATCCATGTCGCGGCGCGCGCCATCGCCACCCAGGGTCTGTCGATCTTCGGCGACCACTCCGATGTGATGGCGGTGCGCCAGACCGGCTGGGCGATGCTCTGCGCCGCGTCGGTGCAGGAAGCACACGACTTCGCCGCGATCGCCCATTCCGCGACGCTGCGCTCCCGGGTGCCCTTCATCCACTTCTTCGATGGGTTCCGCACTTCGCACGAGGTGAACACCATCACCACGCTGAGCAAGGACGACCTCAGGGCGCTGGTGCGCGAGGAGGACGTGCTGGCGCTGCGCGAGCGCGGCATGACCCCTGATCGCCCGGTGCTGCGCGGTACCACGCAGAATCCCGATGTCTACTTCCAGGGCCGCGAGGCCGTCAACGCCTACTACGACGCGGTGCCAGGCATCGTGCAGGGCCTGATGGACGAGCTCGGTGCACTCACCGGCCGCCACTACCACCTCGCCGACTACTACGGGGCCGCCGACGCGGACCGCGTGGTCGTCGTGATGGGCTCCGCAGGGGGCACTCTGCGCCAGACCGTCGATGCCCTCAACGCCTCCGGCGAGAAGGTTGGCGTGCTGCAGCTGAGGCTGTTCAATCCCTTCCCGGCCGAGCAGATCATCGCTGCGCTGCCGTCCACCGTCACCAAGATCTCGGTGCTCGACCGCACCAAGGAGCCCGGCTCCATCGGTGAGCCACTGCTCGCCGACATCGTCCTGGCGCTCACCGAGAGCACCGATCATTTCGCCAATGGCATGCCGACGGTCACCGGCGGGCGCTACGGCATCGGGTCGAAGGAGTTCACTCCCGCGATGGCCAAGGCCGTCTACGACGACCTCGCCTCCGATGCGCCGCACAAGCGCTTCACGGTGGGCATCGTCGATGACCTGACCCACCTCTCCCTGCCGGTCGACACCTCTTTCCAGCCTGCCTTCAAGGGCCTCACCGCGGTCTTCTTCGGCTTGGGCTCCGACGGCACGGTCGGCGCCTCGAAGAACTCGGTGAAGATCATCGCCGGCGAGCCCGGCCGCTACGGGCAGGGCTATTTCGTCTACGACTCCCGCAAGTCCGGCGCGACGACCATCTCCCACCTGCGTTTCGGTGACGAGCCGATCGACGCGGCCTATCTGCTCGACGCCGCCGACTTCGTCGCCGTCCACCAGTTCGAGCTGCTGGAGAAGATGCCCACCCTCGACCTGGCCAAGCCCGGTGCGACGGTGCTCATCAACTCTCCCTTCGACACCGACACCTGGGCGCACCTCTCGGTGGAGCTGCAGAAGATCATCATCGACAACAAGCTCGATGTCTGGGTGATCGATGCCGCCAAGATCGCGCGTGAATGCGGGCTGGGCCAGCGCATCAACACCGTGATGCAGCCGCCGTACTTCTACCTGTCCGGCGTGGTGGACAGGGAAGAGGCCATCCCGCGGATCAAGAAGAGCATCGAAAAGACCTACGGCAAGCGCGGACGCGTCGTCGTCGAGCGCAACTTCAAGGCCGTCGACGCATCGATCGCCGCACTGCACCATCTGGAGATTCCGGCCGAGGCCACCAGCGACCTGCATCGGATGGCTCCGCTGCCCGATGAGGCACCCGAGTTCGCCAAGAAGGTCACCGAGATCATGCTTCGCGGCGAAGGCGACCTGCTGCCGGTGAGCGCCTTCCCGATCGACGGCACCTGGCCGGTAGCCACCAGCAAGTACGAGAAGCGCGGCATCGCCGAGAAGATCCCGATCTGGGACGAGAGCCTGTGCATCGACTGCGGCCGTTGCGCCATCTCCTGCCCGCACGCCGCGATCCGCGTCAAGGCGGTTCCGGAGTCCGAGCTCACCGACCAGCCGGAGGGCTTCAGGACCAAGAACTACCGCGATCGGGTGCTCACCGACCACAAGTTCGTCGTGCAGGTCGCTCCCGATGACTGCACCGGCTGCGGAATCTGCGTCGAGGTCTGCCCGGCCCGCTCCAAGCGCGAGGTCAAGCACAAGGCCATCAACATGGAGAACCGCCTTGAGCACCTCGAGGTGGAGCGCAAGAACTTCGACTACTACCTGTCGCTGCCCGAGGTGGATCGCACCAAGGTGCGTCACGACCAGCTCAAGGGTGCCGCCCAGCTGGAGCCGCTGTTCGAATTCTCGCTGGCCTGCACAGGCTGCGGCGAGACGCCCTATGTGCGCACCCTCACCCAGCTGTTCGGTGACCGGATGCTCATCGCCAATGCCACCGGCTGCTCCTCGATCTACGGCGGCAACCTGCCCACCTCGGCCTACACGACCAACTCCGACGGGCGCGGCCCGACCTGGAGCAACTCGCTGTTCGAGGACAATGCCGAGTTCGGCCTGGGCATGAGGCTGGCCTGGGAGGAGCAGAACAGCGAGGCTCGCCGTCTGGTGGAGGGCCTGCCCGGTCTGGACGCCGATCTGGTCAAGGACCTGCTCGACGCCGACCAGAGCGACGACTCGGGTATCGCCGCACAGCGCGCCCGGGTCGTGGAGTTGAAGAAGGCACTCACCGGACGTGACGAGGACCAGGCCGTGCGCCTCATGACGCTGGCCGACGAACTGGTCAACAAATCGGTCTGGGTGGTCGGTGGTGACGGCTGGGCCTACGACATCGGCTACGGCGGCCTGGATCACGTGCTCGCCTCCGGGCGCAATGTCAACGTGCTCGTGCTGGACACCGAGGTGTACTCCAACACCGGTGGCCAAGCCTCCAAGGCAACGCCCCGCGGCGCAGCGGCGAAGTTCGCGGCCAAGGGCAAGGACAGCCCCAAGAAGGATCTCGGCGCCATCGCGGAGACCTATGGCAATGTCTATGTGGCCTCGGTGTCGATGGGTGCCAACCCGCAGCAGGTCGTCAAGGCCATGCTGGAGGCGGAGGCCTGGGATGGCCCGAGCATGATCATCGCCTACAGCACCTGCATCTCGCACGGCATCAACATGACCACCTCGATGGCCCATCAGGCTGAGGCAGTCAAGTCGGGCTACTGGCCGCTGTACCGCTTCCATCCCAGCGAAGACGAGCACGTGGTGCCCTTCCACCTGGACTCCAAGGCGCCGACCGGCAAGATCTCGGACTACCTGTCCTCCGAGGCGCGGTTCGGGATGCTCGCGCGCAGCAATCCGCAGCGTGCCGAGGAGCTCCAGAAGCTGCTGCAGGGCGATGCGGACGAGCGCTGGCATCTCTACAGTCAGCTGGCCGGTGTGGAGCGCTCGCTGCCCACCGACCGCCAGGACGACACCACCGACGACACCACCGAAGGGGAATGATCCATGAGCGACAATCCTGATCTGTCCACCACCTATCTCGGGCTGAAGCTCAGCGGGCCGATCATCGCCTCGTCCAACCCGCTCGCCAAGACGGTCGAGGGCCTCAAGTCCCTCGAGGCGGCAGGCGCCTCGGCGGTCGTGCTGCCGAGCCTGTTCGTCGAGGAGGTGGAGGCCGAGGAGCTCGAGGCCTCCCAGGTGATGGACATCGGTGACGAGTTCGCCGAGTTCACTTCCGCACCTCTTGCCGAGGTGGCCATGGACAATGTCGGTGCCGAGCGGCACATCCAGCGCGTCAAGGACGCCAAAAACGCCCTGAGCATCCCGGTGATCGCCTCGGTCAACGGTTCGCATCCCGGTGACTGGGCGCGCTACGCCGCCGAGCTCATCAATGCGGGCGCCGACGCCGTCGAGCTGAATCTCTACGACATGGCATCCGACCCGGAGCGTTCCCCCGACGAGGTCGAGGACGACTACCTGGCTGTGATCTCCGATGTGAAGAAGGTCATCGGGGACAAGCAGCTGGCGGTCAAGATCTCGGAGTTCGTGAGCTCGTTGCCGCACTTCGCGGTGCGCGCCCACAACGCCGGCGCCGACTCCCTGGTGGTGTTCAACCGCTTCTACGGCCCCGACCTGGACCTGGACACTCTGTCGGTCGTGCCGACCCTGGCGCTGTCCACCTCGGCCGAACTGCCGATGCGACTGCGCTGGGTGGGCATCCTGTCCGCACAGCTGCCCGATCTGGAGTTCGCCGTCACCGGTGGCGTGCACACCGCCGACGATGTCGTGAAGTCCTTGCTGGTGGGCGGCCAGGTGGCCTATACCACTTCAGTGCTGCTGCAGGACGGGCCCGGCGCGATCACCACGATGCTCGAGGGCGTCAAGTCCTGGCTTTCGGAGAACGACTACGAGTCGGTCGACGAACTGCGCGGCGCCATGAACATGTCCTCGGTCGAGGACCCGCATGCCTTCGAGCGCGCGCAGTACATGAAGGTGCTCAACAGCTGGGCCTGACGGGCACTGTGCAGGTCAGTCGGGGGGGGGGGGGGGGGGGGGGGGGGGGGGGGGGGGGGGGGGGGGGGGGGGGG
>NZ_JBDNTB010000093.1:0-5377 GCF_047719395.1 Propionibacterium sp. | reverse complement strand
CCCCCCACACCCGGGTGGTGTGGGGGCCCCCCCCCGGGGGCGATGGGCCCCCCTCACCCCGGGGGCGTCCCCCACCCTATGGGGTGGACAGGCCCTCTGTGTGCTGGATCTGCCAGCGCCCCTCCGACACCGCTGGCGACCAGAACGGACGCGAGGACTGCGCCGGCGCCGGCCACGGACACCAGGACTGCGACATCGGGCAATGCGTCGTCAGCGATCTTGCCCCCAGGTTCCATGCCCTGCCATGTCACGGGTGGCCCCAGCGCCGTGTCGGCCGAGCACACACCGTCGATGCGGATTTTCCTCGAAAGCGAAGTGGCCGATTTCTGCGACAACTGCACAGAGCGGAATGCCCATCAGGATGGCCAGACCAGGAGGAGCAGGGGCGTGCTTGCCAGCAGCGCCATGCCGAGAAGGACGCCCATGGACATGTCACTCGTCCTCGACGACAGGTGAAGGAGCGACCACGGTGATCACGGATGAATCGTCACGAGCGGCAAGATTGCGTGTCGCCCCTTGAATGTAGGACTGTTCGGCAGCGGCGGCCACTGGGGTCGACAGGCCGACCGACTTCGCGGCGCTGGTCACCAGGCCCATGTCCTTGACGAAGATGTCCAACCGGCTGCGGACCTCGACCTCCTCGTCGTCGTAGGCATGCAGCATCCTGGGCCCACGGTCTCCCAGCATGAATGACTCCGCGGCTCCCGACATGAGCGCCGACAGGGTCTGCTCGAGGTCGAGCCCGAGCGAGCGTGCCAGGGCGAGTGCCTCGCCGGCGGCTGCAACATGGACCCCGCACAACAGCTGGTTGACGGTCTTCATCGCCTGCCCGGCACCAGGGGCATCACCCACCCGCACCAGCGTCGAAGCCATTGCGTCGAGCACATCCTCGGTCGCCTCCCACTGGTCGTCCGCGGCGCCGACGACCACGAGGAGGTCGCCCTTGCCGGCCCGCACTGCTCCGCCGGAAACCGGTGCATCGACCAGCCCGAGCCCCATCTCGGACAGCTCTGCCGCCGCACCCCTGACGGCGTCCATGCCGACAGTCGAGGTGAGCAGGACCGTCGCTCCCGGCTTCATCGCAGTCGCGACGCCGGACCCGGAGAACAGCACCTCCTGCAGCTGGGCAGGATTGCGCACCGCCAGCAGGATGACGTCCGCACCGGTGGCGGCTTTGCGGGCGGAGATCGCCGGGGCTACCCCTTCCGCTGCGGCCAGCCGGGTGCGTTCGGGATTGATGTCGAAACCGGTCACGGTGAACGACTTCTGCAGCCAGGTGGACATGGGCAGGCCCATGGCTCCCAGACCGAGAACAGCGACAGTGGTGGTCATGATTGATCTCCTTGATCATCAGATGACAGATGCAGGACGTGAATGAATGGGATTCAGGCGCCGGTCCGGAGTCTCCGGGTGGCCCCGGCCAGCCGGAGCTTCTCCACGACGTCGGCCAGCGAATCGTCTGAACCGACATTCCCGGCGAAGACGATGTAGGGAATGCCGCGCGCGGGGCCGTCGGCGGGTTCCCACATCGACACGATTCCTGGCAGCATCGGTCCTCGCACCGTGGCATGCCGGATTCCGAGTCCCTTGGAGGCGACATCGGACGAGGTGATGCCGCCCTTGGCGATCACAAATCGTGGTGCCCTGGTGGCCAGGATCTGCTGGACGGCGTCCACCAGCGCTGCCGAGACCTCCCGGGCGATTCGCAGCGAATCATCGCCGTCAGCGCCGGTCACGACCCGGTTGCTGGTGCGAACCACTACCGATCCATGCAGCAGCTGTTCGGCCGACGCGCCGACGATGTCGCGCAGATGGGCACCCCGGCGTTCCGGATCCAGGACTGTCGGGACGTCGATGACCAGCTCGGCGATTTCCTGCCGCTCGTGCAGGACGTCGACCTGCCGTCTGGTCAGGCCGACATGGGAGCCGACCACGATGAGGCCTCCGGCTGCCTCGGATCGAGCAGCGTTCGGTGCCGGTCCGGATTCCTCTGCGGACAGCGGGGCATGCTCCTCCTGACCGACCCGTGCTCGTACGAAGGGTGGTCCGACGCGACAGATGAAGTTCTGGCCGTCCGCCTCGGCGCGTGCCAGCGCCAGCGAGAACAACCGCAGATCGTTCTCCTCGGCACAGTCGACGATGATCGGCCTGCGATCCCGTGCTCTCCGCAGGGTGGTGACAACGGCGTCGAGGTCGGAGCGGATGTCCTTCAGATCGACACGCAGCACTGCTTCGGCCGGCCAGGCGCCATTCGACTTCTCTGCGACCCAGTCGGGAAGGTAGGAGGCCTGGTAGCCGAAGCTCGCGTCCCGGGCGAATTCGGTCTGCCCGACCGGGAGATAGCCGTCGGTGGGGTTGCCGGCATAGTGGGTGGAGCCGATGGTGATCCGTCCGGCATCGGGGAAGGCGGGCACGATGACGACGCCGTCGACCCGTCGGCCGTCCTTGGCGAGTTCCGAGGAGATCGTATTGGGCTCGAGGGGAAAGTGACCGCGCAAGGTCGAATCGGAACGGGACACGAATGCCGCTGCGCGCCCGGTTCGCCGGGCTGCGTCCAGCCCATTGGCGACGACCTCGCGGTTCACCCGCTCGGCATCGCCGGGGGACAGGCTGCGCGAGTTGGTCATGACGTAGACCGCCGGAGCGCCGGTGTTCAAGGCCCAGGCGAGGTCGCTGACATGCCAGGAGGTGATGACCGGCAGGGCAGCCACCGACTGGGTTCCGGTGGGGTCGTCGTCGAGAACGATGAGGGCCGGGCATCCGGCTCGGGCCACCTCTTCGGCCGGGACGCGCCGTCCGGCCGGCATACCGGAAATGAGTTCTTCGAGTGGGATCGTTTCCACTGCCACTCCTTTGTGATCAGAGCTCTGATGACAAGAAATGACGATAATCCTCTGATGACTTCAGTACAAGAGTCATCACGGCACACCGTGCCGGGCCGATCGAGGACCGACTCCGAGGACTTCAGCGGGCGGGGACGTGGGCCGTGATGTCGGCGGCGGTCTGGTCCATGTGCGCCGCCATCGTCGATTGGGCGGCCTCCACGTCGCGATCCCGGATCGCCACCAGGATCGCCTCATGGTGTGCCATGGCATGTACACGCACCTCTGAGTGCGCGGAGGTTTCGGCGCGCCCAGCCAGCAGAGCTTCGCGAAGGGGATCGAACACAGTGGGGAGGAAGGGGTTTCCGGCCGCTCGCAGGATGGCGTCGTGGAAGGTCAGGTCGCTGCGCACCGTCGCAGCCACATCGTCCTCGCCGTGACCGGTGCGGAACTGGGCCAGTGACATTTCCATCACCGAGAGGTCCTTGTCGGTGCGCCGCTCGGCAGCGAGCCCGCTGGCGGCAACCTCGATCATGCGGCGGATCTCGACCAGATCGAGAGCGATCTCACGTGGTCCAGATGTCTGCGCCTGCAGGGCGATCATGCTGCCGAGATCGGTCCACTGCTCGGGCGGATTGACGAATGTGCCGCTGCCGTGGACGGGGCGCAGCACGCCGCGATCGGTGAGGATGCGCACTGCCTCCCGCAAGGTGAGTCGGGAGACGTCCAGGCTCTGGGCCAGGGCAGCCTCGGCTGGCAGCGATTCGCCTGGCTTGACGCCACCGTTGACGACGGAGGCGAGCAGTTCGTTGACGGTCGCCTCGACTCTGCTCTGCGCCATCACGCCATCTCCTCGTCCGTTCTGTTCGCCATCTGTCCTGTTCGCCTGGATTCTATGGACGTGGCGGGCATTCTCCTCGGATCCTGCCGGATGTCGGTGGATCGAGCCGTCATGCTGTCCCGCACATGCTCGATTTCGCTCGCCGCGCACCGACAGCTTCCGAGACGCAGCGTCGGCCGTTCGGCGACCAGAGATCAGACGTGCAACGGCTAGACTTCTGGGCGCCATCGCGCAGGAAGGATTTTGATGCCCCGATCTGTGGTAGTCATCGGCAATTTCGACGGAGTCCATCGAGGCCACCAGGCACTCCTCGCGCGAGCTGTCGAGCTGGCCAGGAAGCTAGGACGTGGCGAGGACGTGCTGCCTGTGGTCGCGGTGACGCTGTGGCCGCACCCGATGACGATCATCGCCCCGGACCGCGCGCCCAGGCTGCTGAGCACCCTTGAGGACAGGATCGCGCTGCTCAAACGCTATGGCGCCGACCAGGTGCGCGTCGTCCAGTTCAACCGGGAGGTGACCACTTGGTCGCCCCAGCGCTTCGTGGACACCGTGATCAGGCCGCTGGATCCTGTGGCGGTCGTGGTCGGCTCCAATTTCACCTTCGGGCTCGGTGCCAGGGGTAATCCGGGGACGCTGCGCGAACTCAGCGAGGGTGAGTTCAGCGTGGTCGATCTCGACTTGGTCTCCATCGGGGACAACAAGAGTTCGTCCTCCCTGATCCGCCATGCCCTGGACCAGGGCGATGTCACCTGCGTTGCCGAGCATCTCGGGCGCTGGTTCCGGCTCAGCGGAGTGGTGATGCTGGGTGATCAGCGAGGCAGATCGCTGGGATTCCCCACCGCGAATCTGCCCATTCCCCCAGACCTGGCATCTCCGGCCGACGGTGTCTATGCCGGCTGGCTCACCATCCTCGATGCTTCCGATCCAGAACCGATGCCTGCTGCAGTGAGCGTGGGTACCAATCCCACCTTCGACGGTGTGGAACGGCGCGTCGAGTCCTATGTGCTCGATCGCACCGACCTGCAGCTCTACGGCGTGCGGATCGCCGTCGACTTCGTCAAACAACTCCGTGGCCAGTTGCGATTCTCAGGTGCCGGCCAGTTGATCGCCCAGATGCGCCTCGATGTGGCCAATACGCGCACAGCGCTCGCTGAGTCGCTGCCAGGAGCCTGATTCCTCCACCGAACGGCCTGGCTGCTAGGATGGGCAAGTTGCCGTCGATCGGCCGCGGATCACCAAGAGCTGTTCACATTCGGGCGGGACAGCGCCGCGCAACGGGAACGGGAAGGGGAGCGATCCACATGGACGCCGCCACGAAGAAGAAGATCGTCGAGGAATACGCGACACACCCGGGCGACACGGGTTCACCCGACGTGCAGATCGCTCTGCTCACCAAGCGCATCGCGCACCTGACCGAGCACCTCAAGGTGCACAAGGGTGATCACCACAGCCGCCGCGGTCTCATGCTGATGGTCGGCCAGCGTCGTCGTCTGCTGAACTATGTGGCCAAGGAAGACATCGACCACTACCGCCAGCTCGTGAGCCGTCTCGGCCTGCGTCGCTGAGCGGCGCAATCACTGCTCAGCACAATCACGACGCGGGGGGGGCCCCCCCGGCGGGGCCGGGGGGGGGGGGGGGCGGGGCGCCCCCGCCCCGCCGCCGGGGGGCGGGCCCGCCGCGGACTCGCGCGGGGGTGTTGGGTTGGGGTGGTGGG
>NZ_JBDNTB010000092.1:0-5398 GCF_047719395.1 Propionibacterium sp. | reverse complement strand
CCCCCCCCCCCCCCCCCCCCCCCCCCCCCCCCCCCCCCCCCCCCCCCCATCCGTTCCCGTGATGGCATTGCACATCTGCCTGGTACACGGGGTCAACGTGCAGTCCATCACGGGGACGCCAACTGCCAGGAGCTGTCAGGCCCAGCTCGTCGGGATCGGGCGTCCCTCCTCGAAACCGGCCAGCGACTGCACGCCGACAACCGCCTTCTCCTGGAACTCGGCGAGGGTCCGCGAGCCTGCATAGGTAAATGCCGAGCGCACCCCACTGGAGATGTAGTCCAGCAGGTCCTCCACCCCAGGGCGCGCCGGATCGAGGTACATCCTCGAGGACGAGATGCCCTCCTCGAACAGGGCGGCACGGGCCCGCTCGAAGGCCGAGTTGCCGCGCGTCCTGTTGCGCACGGCGCGCGCCGAGGCCATCCCGAAACTCTCCTTGTACTGCCGCCCGTCGGGGGCGCTGAGCAGATCCCCGGTGGACTCGTAGGTGCCGGCGAACCAGGAACCGATCATCACCGCGCCGCCGCCGGCCGCCAGCGCGAGGGCCACGTCGCGGGGGTGACGCACACCGCCATCCGCCCACACCGCTGCCTCCACGCTGGCGGCGGCCTCGGCGCACTCCAGCACTGCGGAGAACTGGGGACGTCCCACGCCTGTCTGCATGCGGGTGGTGCACATGGCGCCCGGCCCGACGCCCACCTTGACCACATCGGCGCCGGCCTCGACCAGATCCAGGGTGCCCTGGGCGGTCACCACATTGCCCGCCACGATCGGCACCCGGATCCCTGTCTCGTCGGCATGTCGATCACGGATCGGGCGCACCGCCTCCAGTGCCTCGATCATCCGCTTCTGGTGGCCGTGGGCGGTGTCCATCACCAGCACATCGGCGTGTGTCTTGAGCAGGGCCTCAGCCCGGTTCGCGGCGTCCCCGCTGATACCCACGGCAGTGCCGATCCGCAGGTGTCCCTGTTCGTCGAGGGCCGGTGCGTAGATGCCGCAGCGCACCGCACCCCTGGATGTCATCACTCCGACAAGCGCGCCCTCCTCGTCGATGGCGATCGCGATCTTGTGCCGGGTGCGGTCCAGAGTTTCGAAGACCTGCTGGGGATCGGCATCCTTGCTCACCGTCGTGAGGTCGGTGCTCATCACATCCCTGACCTGCAAGAAGCGATCCACGCCCTCGGCCTGCGCCGCCCCGATCCGTCCGATCGGATGGTTCTGTTCGTCCACCACGATGGCCTGGCCATGGGCGCGTTTCGGCACCAGATTCATGGCGTCGCCGACCGGCATCGTCGGATCCACCACCACAGGTGTCTCGAAGCGCACAGGCGCTCGCTTCACCCTCGCGATCGCCTCCACCACGATGTCTATCGGAATGTCCTGGGGAAGGATCGCGATGCCTCCACGGCGGGCCACGGTCTCGGCCATCCGCCGCCCGGAGATGGCCGTCATGTTGGCCACCACCAGCGGCAACGGCAGGTCGATGCCGTCCTGGCTGGTGAGATCGACATCGAGACGCGAGGTCACCGACGACCTGCTGGGTGCCATGAAGACGTCATTGTAGGTGAGGTCGTGGGCCGGGGGTTGGTTGAGAAAACGCACGACCCAATTGTGCAGGGGCGGCAAATCGTGCAGGACGGGCCGCCCCGGCAGGTCGTGGGACGGAAGCTCTCGCCTGCCGGCAGGGTAGCGGTAGCATGACGCGCGAGAAAGATACTTCCACGCCTAGCCGAGGACGGTTCGATGAGCAACGATGCCAGCTCCGGTCCCGCAGCAGATGACGCTGTTCTGAAAGTCATCGTGTACTCCGACGACAGGACGGTGCGTCACGCGGTGCGTCTCGCCCTGGGGCACAAGGTCGCCGCAGACCTGCCCGAGCTGGAGATCACCGAGTTCGCCACCCAGGCGGCATTGGTGAAAGCGGTCGACCATGAGCACTTCGACCTTGCGGTGCTGGACTCGGAGGCGGTTCCGGCCGGGGGCATGGGCATCGCCCACCAGATCAAGGACGAGATTCCCAATCCGCCTGCCATCGTGCTGCTGGTGGCCCGTGTCGCGGACGCGTGGCTGGCCTCGTGGTCGAACGCTGAGGCCATCTCGCCCTTCCCGGTGGATCCGGTGCGCCTTCCCGACACCGTCGCCGAGGTGGTGCGACGAGTGCGGCGCCATGAATCCACACAGATGTTGCCCGAGGTCTTCCCGGCCCCGGGCCAGTCGAGTCGGCACGGTGCTGACGACGACCACGATGTCCCAGAGGAGATGGTTCATTGATGTCCGAGCTGACCTGGCCAGGACTGCTCTCTGATCTGCTGGGAGGGCAGGATCTGGATCCTTCCCAGGCCGAATGGGCGATGGACCAGATCCTCACGGACAGTTCCAGCCCGGCGCAGATGGCCGGTTTCGTCGTGGCATTGAGGGCCAAGGGCGAGACGATCTCCGAGATCAGTGCGCTCGCCGATGTCATGCTCTCCAAGGCCACCCCGGTGGAGCTGTCGCCCGAGGCCGTGGACGTGGTGGGCACCGGCGGTGATCGCGCCAACACCGTGAATATTTCGACGATGGCAGCGATCGTGGCCGCATCGACCGGACGTCCGGTCATCAAGCACGGAAACCGGGCTGCCAGTTCGATGTGCGGTACTGCCGACTGCTTGGAGGCCCTGGGTGCAGTGCTCGAGGTGCCACCGGACAAGCAGCCCGAGGTGCTGGAGCGCGCCGGGATGGTCTTTCTGTTCGCGAAGCTCTATCACGCGTCACTGCGGTTCGCGGGCCCCACCCGCAAGGATCTGGGTATCCAGACCGTGTTCAACTTCCTGGGGCCATTGACCAATCCAGCGCATCCGAGGGCCCAGGCGATCGGCGTGGCTGACGGCCGGATGGCCGGGCTCATCGCCGGTGTACTCGCCGCGCGCGGAAACCGCGGCCTGGTCTTCCACGGCGAGGACGGCTTGGACGAGCTGACCACCACCAATCTCACCGATGTCTGGCTGATCTCCGGGGGTGAGATCAAGCAGACCACCCTCGATGCGACGGCGCTCGGGCTGGCCGCGGCGCATCCGGAGGATCTTGTCGGGGGCGATCCTCAGCACAATGCCGCCGTGGTGCGTTCGGTGCTCCGCAATGAGCAGGGCCCGGTGTTCGATGTCGTGATGCTCAACGCGGCCGCCGCAATGTTGGCTTTCGATGGCCCGAAGCTGGACGAGCCCCTTGAACAGCAGGTGCTGTCCCGTATCGACGAGGCCCGCGCGATCGTGGCCAATGGCCGGGCACAGGACTTCCTGGACAACTGGATCGCCGTCACGCACGAGGTCAGCGGCGCCTGAGCGGCGGGGAACTCACACCAGACCTGCCCACAGCTGCGCCGCCCAAGGGCCCGACCACAGCGCGGGGCCGTAGGCGAATGCTGTGCTGCGCCCTTTCAGGCGTGCGTGCACCACGCCCCAACAGGCTCCGACAAGACTCGCCGCCATCAGTGCGGCGAACCAGAAATCCGCGGACACCGCCCCGGTGAGACCCCCCATGCCGAGACTGAGCCGCACATCGCCGAAGCCGATGCCGGCGCCGAATCGCCACAACAACCAGAAGACCGTGGCCAGGACGAGGCCGCCGGCGAGCGCCCCGATGATCACTTCGACGCGTCCATCCAGCAGTGCCACCAGGCCGATCGCACAGCCGAGCTCCGTCAGACATATCCAGGTCATCCGGCGTGGCAGCCAGGTGGAGCGGGCGTCCACACCGATCAGCACGATCATTGCTGCCCACACGATCCACAGCGGGCGGTGGGCGGGACGCCCCAACACGCCGGCGAATTGGCAGATCGCTGCCACTGCGGCGCACACGGCGGTGAATCCCCACGTCGCCATGGCTGCGTATCGGGGTTTGGTGTCGGCGCCAGGAACACCGGGCTCGGGCTCTGGCTGGTGGGAGCGCAGCAATCGGGCATGCCCCAGCACCAGGGCGACGGCGATCAACGCGTCGAAGGCCCACTGCTGGCCAGACATGGCGGGAGTCTAGGCGAGCAGACCCCGGAAATTGCTGTGCTGTGGACAACGGTCCCGGGCAGCTTCGCTGGCACGATGGAGATGCTCCTGGGCATGCCAGCGGCCGACTCCCGGCTCGAGCCCAGATGATGCTCAGATGTGGGCGCCTCGCGCCAGGACGGCAGCGATATCGGGTCCCCGATAGTGCGGTCCCTTGAGGACCTTTCCGTCTGCGCGGTAGATGGGCTTGCCATCCGCGCCGAGCTTCGACATGTTGGATCTCTGCACCTCGGCCAGCACAGCGGGCAGATCGATCCCGGTCTCCAGCGCCATGCCGTAGATGACATAGACCAGGTCGGCGAGAGCATCGGCCGCTCCGACCACGTCGTGGGAGTCATCGGTGGCGTCGCGAGCAGCGTTGAAGGCCTCCTCGAGGAGGTCACGCGACGTTGCGCCATAGACAGCGCCGACCAGCTCCCCGAATTCCTCGGCGATCAGGCTCATCCGCATGTCCAGATGTGGGCGATCCAGACTCGGCGCGTCCTCGACGAGGGGCAGCCCGTAGATCCGGTGGAAGGTGCGCACCATGCCCTCCGGCAGGTCACCCTCCCGGCGGCTGTCGGCGTCCGTGGGCATCGCGGTGGTCCCGAAAGCCGCCTGGTCCTCGCGGTCCAGGGGCCCGTCCCAGGGACATGCTGGCTGGTGCAGGTCATCGGGCAGCAGGTCGGCCACCCAGACGTCCTGCCGGGTTCCACGGTGCAGAGCAGCTGCGCGCAGACGTCCCTGCTTGTGGAAGCCCAGTTTCCAGGCAACTCGCCAGCTGGCCCAATTGGGGGTCTGGCCGTCGAAGGTGCAGCGCCACTCAAGTCGTCGTGCCGCAAGCGGTCCGTGGGGATCGAATGCCTGCTCTGCAACGGCCCTGGTGGCGGCGGTCATGAGGCCTCGGCGCCTGGCCTGCCGTGATGTCCAGAAGCCGAGCTCCCAGCTGTCCGGGCTCTGCTGGGAGAGCGCAATCATTGCCAGCGGTCGCCCCTCGGTCGTTCCACGCACGGCCCAGGTGAGCATGGTGCCGCTCTGCCAGCCTTGGGGGACCATGATCTGGCAGAAGTTTTCCGCGTCCAGGCGTGTGTAGGGCGCTGGGAGTGCTGTCCAGCGTGCGATCTCCTCATCGTTGCATGCTTGCGCGACGGTATCGATGTCGTGCGCATCCGGCGGTGTCAGGACGATGCCGGGAGCGCTGGGGCTGAAGGGGAGCACGGGGTGGAGCGTAGCCTTCCCAGCGGCCTGCCGCCGTCGAATGGAGCTGCGACCGGTCGCGGTGGGACGGAATGCCGCCTGCCGCGGCTGGCGGCACTGCAGGGGCGCGACCGGGGGTTTGCCCGGTGCCCGGCGGGGGGGGGGGGGGGGTGCGCGGGCCGGCGCCG
>NZ_JBDNTB010000091.1:0-5484 GCF_047719395.1 Propionibacterium sp. | reverse complement strand
TCCTCGAGGCCGGAGGATTCAGACCCCAACTACACCCTCAATCGTGAAGAGCCTGTAATGTCTCGATATGTACTCATCGGACGGCCAGTGCCTGGCTGCAGTTGGTCATACCGCGCCACCGAATCGGTTATGTCCCGAGATGCCTTGGCCTTCTTGAGCCAAGATTTCCATTGGCGTTCAGCATCCGCGTCGCTTGTTCGACTCGACCAGAGGGAAGCAGCCTTTGCCAGCGCTGATTCTAGGCCAACCTTAGGTTCACGCCAACGAACACCCAGCTCACTGAGATGCCTCTCGTTCTTTGCGTAAATCATCATGTAGTCGGCGCCGTTGGAAACGTACCGTGAATCATTCTTGCGGCCACCCTGCCACACGACATCCGATATAAAATTGTCGCTGCCAAAAACTTGGTCGAGAAGAAGGCGAAGATTTGCATGCTCACGGTCACCGATGGCGACCATGATCACTCCATCATCAGAAAGCAAGCTGCGCGCCAATTTTAGCCGCGAATACATCATGTCTAGCCAGTCCGAATGGAAACGACCGTTGGACTCGGCGTTCGCGACAAAACGCTCACCAGACTGTGACTGCTGACCAGAGCGCACAAGGTAATCTTCATTTGATTCGGCGAAGTGGTCGTTGTATACGAAGTCGTTGCCGGTGTTGTAAGGCGGATCAATGTAAACAACGTTCACTTTGCCTAGGTATGACTCCTGGAGGAGCTTGAGCGCATCGAGGTTGTCTCCTTCGATGAAGAGGTTCTTGGTCGTGTCGAAGTCGACGGACTCCTCCCGAACTGGGCGGAGGGTCTTCGCGATCGGAGCGTTGGCGGCGAAGGCTGCCGCGCGTTTACCCGGCCAGTCCAGACGGTACCGCTCCTGGGGTCCGTCGACAATGTGGTCGGAGAGTTCTTGGCGGAGGAGGTCGAAGTCGATGGCGCGCTGCGGGTTGCCGTCGGCATCGAGAGTCTCGGTGATGACGGTTGGGAACAGCTCGGCGAGCTTGTCGATGTTCGCCTCGGTCAGGTCGGGCGATGTCATGCGCAGTTTTTCCATGGTCTTACCTCTGCTGTTCCAGCTGTGCTTGTTTGGTCTTGAGGGTGCGGCGCAGTTCAACCTTCCGATTGAACTGCTTCTCGGTGCGGAGCTTGCGCTCCAATGTCTTGATCTCACGTTCGAGCTTGCCGACGGTCTTCAGTCTGTCAGCGACCTCCGACATTCCTTCGCCTGGACGAACCTCGACATTGGCGAGCGGTTCTAGAAGGGCTGCGTAGAGCGCAGGCAAGGTGATGGCGGTCGGTAATGGTTGGCGCTCGGTGTCGGCGGGCTGCCAACCGGTGCTGAAGTACTGGCTGATCTTCGGAGCGCCCGCACCGAGCTGCTTGTGGGCTGCGACCATTCGGGTCTCGCGCGTGCTGGCGACGTCTCGGTTAACCTCGAAGATGATCGGGCGAGGTATCGACTTGTCGATGGCGCTGAGCACCTGCTCGGAGACGTCCGAGCCTTTGACGTCAACTTGAAAGACCGCGACGTCGGGGACCTCAGCAGTACTCTCCAGGTTGATGGTGGCCTGGGCTAGGTCGAAGGCCCAGAACACTCGATCAACCTCGGTGATGAACTTCTCCCGCAGTGCAGTGTTGACGCTAGCGTGTTCGTAGAACTTCTCCTTGGGCACCCGTCGTCCGAAGTGGGCTGCGCTTGGCCAGTGATACAGCAGGTTAGTCACCGGCACCTGCCTCCTCCGAGGAGTTGACGACCGCGATGAACGCGGTGAGTTCGAAGTCGTCGAGTCCGGCGATGGTCTGAGTCAGAGCAGTGGTGGGACCCGGTGTGAACAGGCTATCGATGTCGCGTTCCTCGGTGACGTCGATCATCGAGTGGATCGCATCCGTCAGCAGCTGAGAGTACTGGCTCATGTCAGCGCCGTCTCGGGTGGCCTCGTTGAACGCACGAACCGCATTGGGAACCGGCTGGTTGAAAGGTCGACATCCAGTACGCAGCAGATCCAGCAGGTGCTTGGCTTCGGTGTGGTCGGCGATCACCTGGCCGTCCTCGTCGAGGTAGACGAGGTAGTGCGGATGGAGACGGTTTCCACGGTTCATGTGCTCGTCCGCGTTGACGTTGCGCAGCGCGAAGATCACCCCGGGGACCAGTCCCTTGGCAGGGTCGGCGGGAACGACGGCATGCAGGCCCTTCGGAACTGTGGCGAGGTCGCCGTACTGCTTGATGTATCCGAGCAGGTCCATGCGGAAGTCGTTGAGTCCGAGGTCGGTGATGGAGACACCGGTTCGGACGTCTTCTAGTTCAATGACTTCGTCTTGGAGCTTGCGGAGCTGTTCCTTACGGAAGGCAGCGTCCGGGTCTTCTTGGGTGAGGACGTTGTCGTCAGCGGTGCCCGCGATGTCGGCGATCACCATCCGGTTCTCGACGCGTTCCTTGAGGTTGATGTACCCGTCCAAGGAGATGTCGGGCCAGAAGTTCACTAGCTGGATGACCTGGTTGGTGGAGCCGATGCGGTCGATGCGTCCGAACCGTTGGATGATGCGCACCGGGTTCCAGTGGATGTCGTAGTTGATCAGGTAGTCGCAGTCCTGGAGGTTCTGGCCTTCGCTGATGACGTCGGTGCCGATCAACACGTCCAGCTCGCGGGTCTCTCCGGGCATGGTCAGCTCACGCTGCTTGGAACGTGGGGAGAACAGGGACATGATCTGCTGGAAGTCGTAGCCCTTCCCCAAGGTGGCGTGGGCGCGGTTGCCGCCGGTGATGACCGCCGTCTCCAGCCCGGCGGCGGCAAGTGCCGGTGCGAGGTTCTTGTAGAGGTAGTCGGTGGTGTCCGCGAAGGCGGAGAACACTAATACCTTGCGGTTGCCGGGGTTGATCGGATGCTGCTCTTTGGAGCGGATGATGTCCTTGAGCTTGCGGAGCTTGAGGTCATGGTCTGGGGTGACCCTGTTCATCTCGTCGAGGAGTTCACGCAGGGTCTCGCGATCGTTCCACAGGTCGCGTTGCCAGGACTCGATGTCGAGGTCGTCCAGGTCGATGCGGATCTTCTCACCGAAGGAGAGGGCTTCGATGTTGGCGTCGTCCTCGTCGTCGATGTCGAAGTCTTGGCCCGCCATGTCTGGGACAAGGTCGGCGAGGTTCCCAGCGTGGTTGCTGATCCGGGACAGCGTGTGTGTAACGGAGCCTTGGACCTTACCCAGTGTCAGGCGGAAGGCCTCAACCGAGCTTTCCAGGCGCTTAAGGAGGTTGACGGTCATGAGCTGCTTGAGGCCTTGCTCGCGGCCCGCCTGCCCCAGATTCGACCGGGCGTTGCCCGCGGTGACGTCGTAGAGGTCCTCGTACTTGCTTCGACGGGACGGGAACACGTAGGCCAACGGGGTGTAGACGGCCAGGGTGAGTGCCTGGAGCTGTTCGAAGATGTCGTTGAATCCCGGTACATCTGGGAGATCGGTGAGCGGTTCACGCACGGAGATGGGCGTGAGGCGTTCGGGGAAGGCACCGATCTCGGTGGTGTCGTAGAAGGCCTGGATGTGCTTGCGCGACCGGGCGATGGTCACCGAGTCCAGAAGTTCGAAGAAGTCGAAGTCCAGCATCTTCAAGATCTGGTCAGTGGTGCGGTGCTCGGCGTCGAGCTTGGACCATTCGTTGAAGACCCGCTGAGCGTCGGAGAAGACCTTCTCCACGCTGGTGGAGATGTTCAGGTGCTTGGCGAGATTCTCCGACTCGCCCTCGTAGGCGAGCTGGAGCTGGTTCTTCAGGTCGTTGAACCGGTTGTTCACCGGGGTGGCGGACAGCATGAGGACCTTGGTCTTCACGCCCTCCTTGATGACCTGGCGCATGAGTCGCTGGTAGCGCGACTCCTTCTCCTCCGCGTAGTCGGCGTTGCGGAAGTTGTGGGACTCGTCGATCACCACCAAGTCGTAGTTACCCCAGTTGATACGGGCCAGGTCAAGCCCGAGGGACTCGCCCTTCGTCCTCGACAGGTCGGTATGCGCGAGGACGTCGTAGGCGAAGCGATCCTCACGGAAGAGGTTGGTGGTGTAGTTGGAGTTGTAGTTCGTCCAGTTCTCCGCCAGCTTCTTGGGGCACAGCACCAGCACGGACTTGTTGCGCAGCTCGTAGTACTTGATGACGGCCAGCGCGGTGAAGGTCTTACCCAGACCAACGGAGTCGGCGAGGATGCAGCCGTTGTAGGTTTCCAACTTGTTGATGATGCCCGTGGCGGCGTCATGCTGGAAGTTGTACAAGCTCTTCCAGACCTTGGTCTCCTGGTACCCGGTGCGGTCATTGGGGAGGACATCGTCGTTGATGTCGTCAAGGAAGTCGGCGAACAGGTTGTAGAGGATGAGGAAGTAGATCCGCTCTGGGGAGTTCTCCGCGTACACCGTGGCGATGTGGTCGCAGACCGCCTGGGTGACGTCGTCGAGCTGGTCCGGGTTGTTCCAAATCTGGTCGAACAAAGCAAGGAACGATTGGGTTTCAGCCGCGCCCTCGAACTTGGTGACGACGTTGGAGACAGCCGGGCCCTTCTCATAGCCCAGGTCAGTAGTGGTGAACCCTTGAATCGGGAAGTAGGCGGCGCGGTCGTCAACCGCGGCCAACGGCTGCATGGGGCTGCCCGTTGCGTTGGAGCGGAACGTGACCTTGCTGCGCACCCAGTCCGCACACTCCCGGGCGATGGCCTTCTGCGTGAGCTTGTTGCGCAGTCGAATCTCGAACTCTGACCCAGCAATCGCCGACTCGGCGTGCCCGGCAGGGATGAAGAATTGACGGCGCTCCTTGCGGACCTTGTCGGTCACATCCTCGGCCACGAACGACGGGGACGTGAAGATGAACTCCAGCTCGTCGACCCGCTCCAGCTCCTTCTTCAGCGCCTCGAAAGCGAAGATGGAGAACGTGGAGGCCGCGATCCTGACCTTCGACCCACTGGTCAGAACGGTCTTGAGGTCATCGCCCAGACGGTCGGTGACGTTGTTGATAATGCGCACGTGAGTCAGTCACCTGCCTTGGTGGAGTCCGAGTCGGCGGCGCCGTCGTTGCGGACCCAGTCGTCGACCTCGGTGGCTTGGAACTTCCAGAGGCGGCCGATCTTGTGGGCGGGCATGCCCTTGTCGGCGATCCACGTGTAGATGGTGTCCTTGGTGACGCCGAGGTGGGCGGCGATGTCGTCTGCTGACAGCCACGGCTCGGTCACGTTGGTCCTCCCTCGACGGTGCGGGCCCCACCGGCTGGGACACCGTGCCGATTCTACCGAAACGGGCCCCGTTTGTGCGGAGATGTGCCACCGAAGCTGGGTGCACTTCGAGCGTGGATCGGCGAAAATAAGGTATGGAGAGGATCTTCCCGGGCAGCGCAGGAGCTGTCAGGCAGCGAGCACCTGGGCCGATCCATGTCGAGACGGAGTCCTCCGCCCGGGTGGTGGAGCCGGTGGCGTATATGTGCCTGCGGTTCATGCTGGTGCGCGAGGGCCGCCTGTTCGTGCACT
>NZ_JBDNTB010000090.1:0-5524 GCF_047719395.1 Propionibacterium sp. | reverse complement strand
CCCCCACCACCCCCCCCCCCCCCGCCGCGCCCCCCCCCCCCCCCCCCCGCCGCCCCCCCCCCGCCCCGCCCCCCCGCCCCCCCCCCCCCGGCCCCCCCCCCCCCCCCCCGCCGTGTGGGCTCGATCCTGTTCGGCACGGGCGACCCGATGTCGATGGCCGGCTTCGCCTGTCCGGCCCGTAGCCGCTCGAGCATCGCCTGCGCTTCGGGGTCGAGGTCCGCCGGCCGCGCCATCGTGGCGGTCCCGACCCCGCCGGGTGCCGCTGCCGGGCTCGGCATCGCGTCACGCACCCGCACCAGCCGCGCCCGCGTGTCCTCCGCCAACAGTTGCGCCTGACGCGCCTGCCCGGCCGCCACCGAAGCGTTGTACACGGCCTGAGTCAACCGGAGCAACTGCCGGATCATTGCCGCTTGAGCGACGGCACCCTGCCCGCCGCGCGCGGCGCTGGCGAGCAGCATCGCCGTCCCCGAGATGGCGGCCGTGCCTGCCTTCTTCGGCGTCACGGTGCGCCGGTAGGTCTGCGCAGACCGTGACAGTGCGTCGGCCGCCTCGGCGAGGTCTCCGGGGGTCTCTTCCGTCGCGTTCGACCAGGCGGCCAGCGCACCCGCCGTCTGCCGGGCGACGGTCGCCCAGGTGTCCCGGTCGTCGACCGGGACCAAGCGCAACCGGTCGACGACCTGGCTCAGCTCGGCGTCGCGCCGGTCCCACAGCTCAGGGTCCGGCTCGCTCGCTTCGCGTCCCGGCGCGACCACGCGCCTCCCCCGCTTGGCGGCGTTCCATTCCTCCACCGCCTCACTCGCACCGGCGGCCGTATCGGGCCATCCGTCGCGCAGCCGTGGCAGTGTGAGGTCCCGGCCCAGGTGCCCGCCCCCGTACCAGATGGGACGCTCGCCAGTCTGTGGCCGTTCCGCCACCGAGTAGCCGGTGACGACGTCGGTTCGCCCGTCCGCGTAGCGCGGCCGCACGAGCAGCCCGGATCGCCGGATACGGCGCACGAACTCGGCTTCACTCTCGCTCGCGCTCGACGTCGCGCGCACCCTCAACGCGAGCAGGTAACGCGGCTGATCGGTGCGCAGCTCCGCCGCGATCCGTGCCCGACGATCCTCGCCCGCCAGCACCTTCCACGCGGGCGTGTCTGCCCCCAGCCTCGACCGTGTGCGCTCGTACTTGGCGCGCGCCCTCGACCGGGCCTGCGCCTCCCGCTCGGCCGGATCGTAACCGCGCGTCGACCGATCGACCCGCGCCGACTCCAACGGCTCCAAGCCGTGCTTTACTTCAAGGGCGCGGGCCGCGACCTGGGCGCGATGGAAGTCGTTGTGAATCGACGCCTTGGTGCCGTCCTCGCGCACGAGGTTCACGGCGATGTGAATGTGATCGTTCCCGTTCGTCGAGACGCCGTGCCGGATCGCGACCCACCGGCACGGAGCCCTCGGGTCGTCCGGGTCGTCGAACTCCATCGCCTTCACGAAGTCGTGCGCGATCTTCGCCCAGTCCTGGTCCGTCCGCTGACCTTCCTCGGCGCGCAGCGACAGCGAACAATGCCACACATGCCCGCGCGCCACCTCGACCCCGAACACGACGCGCGGCTTGTCGAGATGCCGCGCGATCGACAGCGCCGCATCGTGCCCCAACTCCGCATCGTC
Source organism: Propionibacterium sp. (assembly GCF_047719395.1). Classification (NCBI taxonomy): domain Bacteria; kingdom Bacillati; phylum Actinomycetota; class Actinomycetes; order Propionibacteriales; family Propionibacteriaceae; genus Propionibacterium; species Propionibacterium sp. The sequence continues at coordinate 3,881 of NZ_JBDNTB010000090.1, read as the reverse complement.
ATGCCACGCCAACAGCGCGGGATCGCCCGCGACAAGGTGCGGCTCCGTGTGCTCGTTCGACCTGCCCGGCCCCGTGAGGTAGGTCAACAGACCTGCCATCCGGTCCCCGCGCGTCACGTTCGGTATCACGACGCCGCCCCGATCAGTTCATCGACGAAACCGTCGATGCGGTCCGCGACCTCCCGCACCTTACGAAGCGTCGCGACCATCTCCGCCCGCACGTCACCTGTCGCGTTCGTCGCCTTCGCCATCTGATTGACATTGTTCGCGATCCCCGCCAGCAGGCGGTGCGTGGCGAACATCTGCGCCGCCACCTCGTGCCGCACCGTCGCGTTCGACGCCGCAGCCGTCGAACCACCCGCCAACGCCGCATCCACCAGCAGCTTCGGCACACTCACCCGATACTGCAACGCCAGGGCGTAAAGCTGACCCTCCTCCTCGGGCGTCACCCTGACGACGTGCCGATGCTGCCGGCCCCCCTCGACCCGCCGACGGCGAGCCGGCCGGCGAACTGGCTCGCTCTCCTCGGGCTGTTCCGTCTCCACGTCCCGCCTCCTCTGCCCAGCGCAGCGACCCCACCCCCGCGCGGGGATCACACATCTAGTGTGCCGCATCCTCGACCCCGTGTCGAGGATCAAGCCCGATCCGGTGCCCGGATCATATAGCTTGCTCCGCGAGGATCGCCTCAGGGGGTCCCTTACGTCGACAGACGTAGCGGTCACGGCTACGCCGCGACAATCATTTCGAGGTCGACGATGGTCGACCTCGGCGAACTCAGCTCGTAGGCTAAAAGCATGAGCAAAGAACCTAGCATCGAGGAAGCAGTCGACCGTGCTCGCCGTGTCCAAGAGGACCGGATCAATTCCATCCGCATATTGGCCGAGGCCCGTCAAGGTCTCGCGGACACGCGCGAGGAGACGGCCACCGAGCTGGCCAAGCTCCAGGCGTCGATCACCGAGCGTGTCGGCACGGCTGAGCGTGCCGACGTGAAGGCGTACAACGCCGCCGTGAGCGCCGGCTGGACGCCAGAGGAGCTGCACAAGATCGGCTACGCCGAGCCGGACAAGAAGAAGCGCATCCGCCACCGGGCGACGCGCAGGAAGGCCGCACCGGAATCCCCGGCCTCGGTCGAGAACGATGGTGGGGAACTCGGCGCCTCCAGCGCCGACACAGACCAGCCGGTCGTTGCGTAGCGCGACCCCCTGACCACCTGTGGACAGCGGGACCCACAACTACCGCCCGCACACCGGCCGCATCCTGCGGTCGCACGCACACGTGGCGATCTATGAATGCGGCCCGTGTACGGCCTCGACGGGTAGGTGGTTCCCCTTCCTCTGACGCCGTGATTGTCACACCGGTCAGTCCCCTGTCAAGGGCGCTGCGCGTCACTACGTGATGGGGCTTCGCCCCACCCTTGACAGGGGACTGACCGGTGCAGGTCGGCAGCTATCGGAGGAAGGGGAAAGAACGGTCAGGACTGCACCGAGATTGCCGGCTGAGCACTGTCCTGGTCGAGCCGGGTCAGGGTACGGGCGACCGTCGACTTGCCTACGCCGAGGACCTTCGCGATGTGCGCCATCGTGTAGCCCTGGGCCCGCAGATTAGCCGCCGCCTCGACACGCTCGGGCGTCATGACCGTGGGGCGTCCGCCGACGCGCCCCTGGGACTTCGCGTAGGCAAGACCGCGCCGGGTGTTGGCCCGAATCGTATCCACCCGCAGCTGCGCGAAAACCGCCATGATCCCCACGATCGCCTGACCCATCGGACTCGACGTGTCGATGGACAGCGCCGGCTCCGTCAAGCTCTTGATACTCACCCCCCGGTCGACCAACTCATGGACGACCTCGATGGCCATCTTCTCGGTGCCGGCCAGCCGGTCGAGCGCACGGAACACCAACACGTCCCCGGGGCGCAGATAGTCCCGGCACGCCACCCACTGCGGCCGATCCGCCACACGACTGGACTCGCCATGGTCCACGAACACCCGCTCGGCCCCCGCCGCCCGAAGCTCGGCCTCCTGCGCGGCCGGATTCTGTTCACGGGTGGACACCCGCGCATACCCGACAACACTCACCGGACGATCCCCTGAGCTGGCCGACCACGCCGGCACCCCTCAGTCTCGGCGCGCACCGTAGCCACGGCTGCGCTGCGCGCCGCCGGCCCTCGCATGGCACTATGCGGGTAGCTGGCGCGCACCACCGACCGGTCCAACCCAGCGGCCCTGACGGGCAGCGGCGCAGCACCCTGGTATCCCCACTCCTCCAGCACACCCTCACACCACAAGTCACGTGCCGTCGCGGTGGCGGTGATCACGCGGCTGTGTTCCATGGCGGCCTCCGCCTGCGCCTTCTGTGGCGACAGGCCGACCCAATCACCGGGATTGACCACCTCGACGCCTGCCGGGACGGCCCGCCAAACCTGCACCATGGCGTCGGGGTCGCCGTGCGCCTGGCGCACCTGCTCGACGGTCTCCGCATGCTCAGCCCCGTAGCGCTCCGGATGCCGGTCGACGTCGGCCGGAAACACCTCGTCGTGCTCTCCCCCAACCTGGTCGAGTCGAACCGTCGTGCCGTCCTCCTCGGGTCCTGGCGCGCGGTGTGACAGTCGGTAGTCATCGTTCATCGGCTCGCTCCTGGGCCGTCGTTGCCAGGACCTCGGTGGCTCTGCCCTGGCATGTGCATGGTGGTGCGTGCCTGGGGCGCGCCAGGCGGGCCGCTCTGGGGTCGGCGCGCGGTCTCGGTGGCACTCATGGGGAACGACAGCCGGGCGCGCTCTGCGACGCGCCAGGCGGCGTCTCGTTCACCCTGCGGGGTCGCCTTGCTGACGATCTGATCGAACATCTCGAGCAGCGGCCCGAAGTCCCGCTGCTCGGATGCCGCGCGGCTCGCCTGGTCGTTGGTCGCACCGTGCACCTCGCGCCAGTCGAGCTGCCAGCCCGCGTCGCTGGCGACGCGGTTCCAGAACACTCGTTGCGTCCTGCCGTTGCCCTCTCGGAACGGGTGCACGTAATTCCACGAATCGTAGTGGTACGCCAGGCGGTCGATGAACTGATCCCGGCCCATACCGCGCAGCTCGTTGTCGCCGCGCAGCTCACCCTCAGCGAACATCGCGGCCCGGTCGATCATCGACACCGGCAGGAAGAACTGCGCGCCCTCGGCGTTCTTGCGCATGTCCACGGTGCGCAGCTTCCCCGCCCAGTCATAGACATCCTGGAAAAGCGTCCGGTGGATCGCGCGCAGCTCGTCGAGGTCCCCCGTCGCCTTCGGCGGATGGTCCATGAGCTGCACCAGGCGGGTGAACGAAAGGTCGCCCTCGGCCTCGTCGAGGGCGACCTTCGTCCGGGCGCCGACCTTGTTCCGCAACAGCCCCGTCTCAGGGTCGAGGTAGGGGTCGACGAAGTCAGTGGAGGCCATAGCGGGCGCGGGCCCGGGCGACCAGCTCGTCGGAGTCGATCCGGCCGGCGATGTACTCCTGCGCATCCGCCCGAGTCGCAGGAGTCACGCGCAGCCCCTCCATCTCGCCACTGTGGACCGCCTCCGCCACACGCCGTTCCCGCTCGGCCTCGGTAGTTGCGGTCATCGTCGAAGTAGCCACAGCCTGCTCCTCTCACCCGACGTTGATACAACAATTCTACCAGCCATCCCGAAAACGGTCCAGCCCAGGTTGTGGGACAGTTTGGTTTCGGTCCTGAGTTTCGGGACGCCTCCGCCCGGCGTGTCGCCCGTCGACCGGGTGCCACCGCTGACGTCCCGGAATCGATCGTTATCGGGCTGCTTTAACCCCATCCGCAGCCCGTAGATCGTGTCCCAGCCCGTCAGCCCAATTCGGCTCTTCACAGATGAGGGTGTAGGTGGGGTCTGAAGCCGCCGGTCTCGAGCAGG
>NZ_JBDNTB010000089.1:0-5680 GCF_047719395.1 Propionibacterium sp. | reverse complement strand
CCCCTCCGCGCCCCCACCCGCCCCGCGCGGCGCGCCGGCCCCCCGCTCACCCTCCCCCGGTCACCCCCCCGGGCGCGGGCATAACGCCCGGGCGGGGGGCCCGGGGCCGGGCATTTCTGTGAGGCTGACCCTCGGGGGAGAGCGTTGTCAGTCCTTGATGTTCTCGTTGGTGATGGCGATTGCCACATTGTGGCCGCCGAAACCGAACGAGTTGTTGATCGCTGCGAGGGGGCCTTCCGCGGGCAGCGGCCTGGCCTCGTTGGTGGCGATGTCGATCCGCAGGTCGTCCTCGGGATCATCCAGGTTGATGGTCGGCGGCACGACGCGATCGTGCAGGGCCAACAGTGCGGCCACCGATTCGAGTGCGCCGGCTGCGCCCAGCAGGTGACCGGTCATCGACTTGGTGCTGGTGACGATCACATGATCAGCGTCATCGCCGAGCAGCTCACGGATGCCGTGCGCCTCGGCGATGTCACCGGCGGGAGTCGAGGTGGCGTGGGCATTGATGTGGTTCACATCGGCTGGCGCGAGGTCGGCATCCACCAATGCCTTGTGCATGGCCGACATCTGCCCCTCGGGCGACGGCTTCACCATGTCGAATGCGTCCGCGCTGATACCGGAGCCTGCAATGGTGCCGTAGATCTTGGCGCCGCGCGCAGTGGCCGACTCCAGGCTCTCCAGCACCATGGCCACCGAGCCCTCGGCCAGCACGAAACCGTCGCGGCCCTTGTCCCAAGGACGCGACGCACCTGCGGGATCGTCATTTCGCTTGGACAGTGCCTGCATCTGGGAGAAGGCGACGATCGGCAGCGGGTGCACCAGAGCCTCGGTGCCTCCTGCCAGCACGATGTCGGCGCGACCCAGACGGATCTTGTCCACCGCGAGGGCGATCGCCTCATTGCTGGAGGCACAAGCCGAAACAGTGGTGTGTGCACCGGCGCGGGCGCCGATCTTCAACTCCACGTGCGCGGCCGGCGCATTGGACATCAGCATCGGAACGGTGAAGGGACTCACCCGGCGCAGCCCCTTGGTGCGCAGGATGTCCCACTGCGTGATGGTGGTCTGCAGGCCGCCGATGCCGGTACCGAAGGCCACGGCGACCCGCTCCGGATCGGTTTCGTTGTCCTGGGCGAAGGTGAAACCGGCGTCCTCCCAGGCCTGCTGGGCCACCGCGACCGCCAGGATGCTGCACCGGTCCATCCTGCGTGCCTCAACGCGTGGCACCATCGACAGGTCGGCGTCCACCTGGCCGGCGAAGTGCACGGCGAGGTCGGCGGTCCAGTCCTGCTCGATGGTGCTCACGCCGCTGCGGCCGCTGCGCAAACCCTCCCAGGTCTGCGACACATCCGCTCCCAGTGGGGTGATGGCACCCAATCCGGTGACGACGACGGTGGTCATGCAGTTTCCTCCAGGTGTGGGGCGGGTTCTTGCAGGTGAGGTGGTGCTGATGGTGCGTGCCGGGTGGTGGTCAATTCCACGCCCGAGCACGAGTGGTGAGCGGGGATTCGCTCACGCCGCCTTCTGAACCTTCTCGACATAGGCCACGGCGTCGCCGACGGTGCGGAGATCCTTGACCTCCTCGTCGGGGATATCGACGTTGTAGGCCTCCTGCAGGGCGTAGACGATCTCGACCATCGACAGTGAGTCGATGTCCAGGTCGTCCACGAAGTTCTTCTCATCGGTGATGTCCTCGACGGGGACGCCAGCGACGTCGTTGACGATTTCAGCGAGCTTGGTGCGGATCTCTTCGGTGCTGGCCATTGTGTGCCTTTCTTGGCGGAGTGCTGTGTTGATACAGCACTGGGGGTCAATGTGTGTGGATGGATGATTCTGGGTACTGCGGGTATTGCGGATTGCTGTGGTTCGTCGCCATGTTCGGCGGCAGGACCGGGTTCGGCGGCAGGACCATGTGGCGTGTGCGCCCTCAGGGCAGCACAACCACCTGCCCTGCGAAGACCAGGCCGGCGCCGAAGCCGATGATCAGGGCGTTGTCCCCGCTCTTGGCCTCTCCCGATTCAAGCAGAGCATCCATGGCCAGTGGGATCGACGCGGCCGAGACATTGCCCATGTGCTTGATGTCGCGGCTGACCACGACATTGTCGGGCAGGTGCAACCGGCGCAGGATCGAATCGGTGATCCGGTTGTTGGCCTGGTGGGGGATGAACACGTCGAGCTGATCGGGTGTGATGCCGGCCTTCGCGACGGCTTCAACGGCCTTCTCGGGGATGAAGGTGGTGCTCCACAGGTAGACGGCCCGGCCGTTCATGTGCACGACCGGCTTCTCGCCGGTTTTCAGGGCGTCGAACCAGTCGTTGGTCCAGATCGCATCGTGCTGGGCGGGGTCCGAACCCCAGACGACCGGCCCGATGGCTGGGGTCTCGCTCGGGCCCACCACGGCCGCACCTGCGCCGTCGCCGAACAGGAAGGCGGTGCCGCGGTCCTGCATGTTGAGCTGGCGGGAGAGCCATTCCATGCCGATGATGAGTACGTGCTTGGCAGATCCGGTCCGGATGAATCCGTCGGCCTGGGCGAGGCCGTAGCAGAAGCCTGCGCAGGCGGCGCGGATGTCATAGGCGGCGGGTGAGGGGATGCCGAGAATGCTCGCCACCTCGCACGCCAGCGAGGGGTACTGACGGAAATTGCTCACCGTCGAGATCATGATCGCGTCGATGTCTTCGGGTTCCAGCCCGGCACGCTCGATGGCCTTGGACGCCGCCTGCACGCACATGTAGGCGGGAGTCTCCTCTTCGGTCGCCCAGCGCCGCTCGATGATTCCGGTGCGCTGCTGGATCCACTCGTCGGAGGAGTCGATGTGGGTGCACATTTCGGCGTTGTCGACGACTCGGCTGCCACGGAAGCTCGCGACGCTCATCAACCGGGAGTACTCGGCTCCGGTCGAGACGGTGAGGGGTGCACTCATTGATCAGGCTCCTTGCGATGCGGAAACGGTGGCTGGCTGGGCGGCGTGGGTGCGGCAGAATTCTCGCGCCTCGGCCAGCTGGGACGGCTCGTTGAGGTTGAACAATTCGACGCCCTTGAGATTGCGCTTGGCGATGCCGGTGAGCGTCTTGGCAGGCGGCAGCTCGAGCAGTCCGGTGACGCCGAGCTCGCGCATGGTGTCCATGCACAGATCCCAGCGCACCGGGATGGTCACCTGGGCCACCAGGCGGTCGAGGAATTCCTTGCCGGAGGTGACCACCTGGCCGTCGCGGTTGGACAGCAGCTTGGTGACGGGGTCAGCGGTGGTCATGGTGGCGGCCAGCTCGGCCAGCGGAGGCTGGGCGGGCGACATGTGCTCGGTGTGGAATGCTCCGGCGACACTCAGCGGGATGACGCGGGCGCGGGCCGGAGGGTTCTCCTTCAACGCCTTGATCTGGTCAAGGGTGCCTGCTGCGACGATCTGGCCCGAACCGTTGAAGTTCGCGGCGGTGAGACCGCACTCCTCGACGCTGGCCAGCACCTCGTCCGGCTTACCGGCGATCACGGCGGCCATGCCAGTGGGGGTGACTGCTGAGGCGGCTGCCATGCCGCGGCCACGCTGGCGGATGAACACAGCGGCCTGACGAGGGTCGAGCACCCCGGCTCCTGCAGCGGCGGTGATCTCACCGACGCTGTGTCCGGCGACGACATCGGCAGATGCGAAGCCGCCGTGCTCATTGCTGGGGTCAAGAAGCAGACCCGCGTACAGTCCTGCGCCCATCAGCAGGGGCTGGGCGACGGCGGTGTCCTTGATGGTGGCCGCGTCAGCACTGCTGCCGAGTTCAGCGAGGTCAAGATCGGTCACCTCGGACAGCTGTGCGAGACCTTCGCGGAAGGAATCGATCTCGAGCCATGGGGAGAGAAAACCTGGGCTTTGGGCACCCTGTCCGGGAGCAACAATCGCGAGCACCCGTCCATCTTCCTCCGCCGAGTGACGCAGGGTGTCACTGAAACGGACGAAAAACCTGTGCTCGTCTTTGTGGGGTTCCTACAAGAAACCATGGCAAAGAGGCTAGCGAGCTGCTCAGTCATTGTGGGATTCCCAGGGAATTGGGCCTTGCCCCTCGGTGACCACCGGGCCAGCGCACGCGCTTCCTGGTCTGTCCTGCTGCGGGCGCTCGCTCGCCGGCAGCGGCTTGTGAGCTGGCTCCGATGGCCGATCTGCACACAAGACCGGCAATGAGGGGCCGGGCGTCCGGGATATCCGACACAGGGCGAGGTCCGAGCACTCATTGCCGTGCGTATGACCCCATGGTTGGGAAGCTGGATTCACTCGTCGGGGGATGACTGCGGTTCCTGCTCGGCCAGGCGCCCGAGAGTGATTGCCAGGTGCAGCACATAGGCCTGACGGGGCTGGGCGGGGGAGTAGCCAGTGATCTCACTGATCCGGCGGACCCTGTAACGCACGGTGTTGGGGTGCACGAACAGGTCGCGGGCGGTGGTTTCCACCGAGCAACCGTGGTCGAGGAAACTCACGCAGGTGTGCAGCAGTTCCTTCGCCCGCACCAGAGGACGATAGATGTCGTCCACCAGTGCGCGGCGTGCCTCGGGATCTCCGTCGACGGCGCGTTCGGGCAGCAACTCCCAGCTGGTCACCACGCGGGGGCTTGACGGCCAGGCGTGTGCGGTGCGCGCCGCGGACAGCGCCATGCGGGCCGAGTCCGCCGCCTCCGTGAGGTCGTCCACTGGTGGGCCCACCACGATGGTGCCCTCGTCGAAGTGGTCGCCCAGCGGCGACAGGGCCTTGGCTGCGGACTGCTCGTCCACCAGGTCTTTCCCGCTGGCTATGACGATCAACCGCCCGCCCTGCACCGAGGTCAGCACGTCGAGGTCCAGGTTCCCGGCGTCGCGGCGAAGCCCGTCGAGATCGGTCTCGACGGGCACCGGCCCGACAGCCACACAGACCCGGCCGCTGCCACGCCATCCGAGTGCGGACGCCCGTGACAGCACCATCTCATCGGCTTCGGCGCGCACGACGGCGTCCACGATGAGGGCCTCCATCCGCTCATCCCAGCCGCCACGCAGTTCGGCTGCCCGGGCATAGACCTCGGCGGCGGCGAAAGCCACATCGCGGGAGAACTGCAGGATGGCCACGTTGACCGCCTGCTGATCCTCTGGTGGAACCAGGCTCTCGATCTGCTGGGCGACCACTTCGATGGTGGTGCGCACCAGGTCGACGGTCTGGTGCAGGGAGATCTTGCGGGTCAGTGCGCGGGGAGCCGCGTTGAAGAGCATGCCGGGGTCGCCGCCGGGGGAGGTGTCGTCTCCGAACCAGGTGATGAAGTTGTCGATTCCCGACCTGGCCACCAGGGTGATCCAGGAGCGCTCCTCGGCTCCCAGCCGGGTGAACCAGGGGTGACTCTCCTCCATCGCCTGCACGACCAGGCTGGTCAGCTCTCCGGTGCGCGCAGAAAGACTTTTGGTGAGCGCAGCCCGCTCGGCCGGGTCTGGCACCAACGCAGGGCCAGTGCTCATCGCCGGATACCTGGCCCGTGCGCCGCGGTGGGCCCGCGATTCATCGGGCGTGGCAGCCCGGGGCCTGCTCGAGGCAGCCTTCGACGTCATGAGTCGCTCATTGCTCCTGCCGGTCATTCCGCCCCGGGGGGGGGGCGGGCGGGGCCCGCCCGGGGCGCGGGCGCGGGGGCGCGGGGGCGGGGCGCGGGCCGCGGCCGCCGGGCGGCACCGGCGCCGCCCGCGGCCC
>NZ_JBDNTB010000088.1:0-6005 GCF_047719395.1 Propionibacterium sp. | reverse complement strand
CCCCCCCCCCCCCCCCCCCCGCGGCCCGCGCGGCGGGGCCCCCCCCCCCCCCCCCCCCCCCCCCCCCCCGCGGCGGCCGGCCCCCCCCCCCGGCCCGGAGAACTCGCGCCATCGGCTCAGAAGATGACGCCGAAGATCACCAGCAGGATGACGATCACCACGATTGCCGCCGCCGAACCGAGTACGAGACGCACCAGCTTCGAATGGGTGTCGGGGCGGGTGACCGGGACATTCACCTCGCCGGGTTTGAGTTCCACCTCCGACCCGCTGCCCGCCGGATCGGTGGTGCGATAGCGCGCCGGGAGCACCGCCGTCAATGGCACCAGCTCCCCCACTGTGCGCGCCGCGTAGAGGCTGTCCATGGTCTGCTGGTAGGTCTCCACTGGAATGTCGCCTCGCTCGTAGGCGCTGTTGAGCCTCGTGGTGAACTCGTCCCGCTCCGCATCGCTGATCGGACGGGACGGTTCACGGGAGTAGCTCGACTCGATCGGCAGACCGCTCATGGATCCAGCTTATGGTGAGGCGGCGATGCATCCACCGGGGAATGCCGGCACGCTCGCCATGTGCCGCCACGCAGTTCAGCAGGCAAGTCGCCACGCAGGCGCTTGCGTTGATTGACGCACTCGACACGGCACATCCAACTCTGCCGGCCTGCTCCTTGCGGGAAACCCGGATGCGCCGCGCTGTCCATCGCTCAACTTCGCCGACGCAGGACGCAGCATGTCACCGCACTCTCGATCGCACCGATCTCCACGAGGTGGGCACGCCACTGCTTCTCCCGGCAGATCTCCTCCCGTGTGGGGTCAGCGGTCAGTCCGGTCCGCCGTAGGGCACGCCCAGCTCTGCGAGCTTCGCGCGTCCACCATCGGGTTCGGTGAGTACCCACAGCCCATTGGGCATGATCGCCACCTGGTTCTCCCAGTGCGCCGCACGGGAGGAATCGATCGTGACGACGGTCCATTCGTCGTCGAGCTCGGCGATGTCATCACTGCCCAGGGTGACCATGGGCTCGATGCACAGGCACATGCCGGGCACGATCTTCGGCCCGCGGTGGGGGCGCCCGTAGTTGGGTACGTCCGGAGGCTGGTGCATGGCCGTGCCGATGCCGTGGCCGGTGTACTCGCGCAGGATGCCGAAGGTCCGTCCGTGGGACTGGATGGAGACCTCCACCGCATGCGAGATGTCGCCCACCCGATTGCCCGGCAGGGCTTTCGCAATACCGGCCCACATCGACTCGCGGGTCACTTCGACGAGCAGATGGGAATCGGAGTCCACCTCGCCCACCTCGAAGGTGCTGGCGGAGTCTCCGTGCCAACCATTGACGATGCCGCCATAGTCCACCGAGACGATGTCGCCCTCCTGCAGCACCCGGGGACCCGGGATACCGTGCACGACGACCTCATTGACCGATACGCATGCCACACCGGGATAGGGCGGCAGGCCGTAGTCGGCGCCATAGCCCAGGAAGTTGCTGGTGGCATTGTGCGAGGCCAGTACCTCGCGGCCGACCCTGTCGATGTCGGCGGTCGTGGCACCGGGCTTTGCGGCCTCGCGCATCGCGGCGAGCCCTTCGGCCACCACGAGCCCGGCCACCCGCATGGCCTCGAGCTGGTCGGTGCTCTTGACCTCGATCCGCTCGCGGCGCAAGCCGCTCAATGCCCCACGGCCGAATCCACGGCAGCAGCGATCCTGGTGCTGACCTCTTCGACCGATCCATTTCCATCGACCTTGACCAGCAGGCCACGGCCCTCATAGGCGTCGAGCAGCGGCCTGGTGCTCTCGAGATAGACATCCATCCGGTGCCGGATGGTCTCCTCGTTGTCGTCGGGGCGCTTCTCGATCTCGGCGCGCTTGATCAGCCGGGCGATGAGGTCCTCCGGCTCCACGTCGAGGCAGATCACCGCATCCAGCGCCTTGCCGTGCTTGTCGAGGTAGTCGTCCAGGGCATCCACCTGGTGCATGGTGCGCGGGAAGCCGTCCAGCAGGAAGCCTGCCCCGGCGTCCGGATGGTCGAGACGATCGGCGACGATCTGCTCGGTCAACTCGTCGGGGACGTAGTTTCCGGCCTTCATGATGGCGTCCACCTGCTTGCCCAGTGGTGTGCCGTTCTTCACATTGGAGCGGAAGATGTCTCCGGTCGAGATGGCCGGGACGCCGTAGTGGGCAGCAATGCCCACCGCCTGCGTTCCCTTGCCCGCGCCCGGAGCACCCATGATGAGCAATCTCACTGTAGGAACCCTTCGTAGTTGCGTTGATGGAGCTGGGATTCGATCTGTTTGACGGTGTCGAGACCGACGCCGACCATGATGAGGAGGCTGGTGCCGCCGAAGGGGAAGTTCTGATCGGCCCCGAGCAGAACGATGGCGATCGTCGGCAACAACGAGATGAAGGCCAGATACAGCGAACCGGGAGCGGTCAGCCGGCTGAGCACATAGGCAAGGTAGTTCTCGGTGGGTTTACCTGCGCGAATTCCGGGAATGAAGCCGCCGTACTTCTTCATGTTGTCGCTGATCTCCACCGGGTCGAAGGTGATCGACACATAGAAGTAGGTGAAGAAGATGATCAGCACCGCGTAGATCAGGTTGTATTCCCACGAGCTGCCGTTGCCCGCCAGATTCCTGCCGATCCACGTCGCGGCGGCACCGTCCGGATGGAAGATCGTGTACAACACCGGCAGGTAGAGAATCGAGGCCGCGAAGATGACAGGGATGACGCCTGCCTGATTCACCTTCAACGGGATGTAAGTGGTCGATCCGCCGAGCAGGCGATTGCCGACCATCCGTTTGGCGTACTGCACCGGGATGCGCCGCTGAGCCGACTCGACGTAGACCACGCCCGCCATCACGAGCAGCCCGATGGCGACCACGATCACCAGCAGCAGCCAGCCCTGGTTGCCGGGGTGAGCCGTGCGGATGCCCCAGATCGAGGCGGGGAAACGGGCGGCGATCTGGGTGAAGATCAGGATGGACATGCCATTGCCCACGCCACGTTCGGTGATGAGCTCGCCGAGCCACATGATCAGCGAGGTGCCCGCGGTCATGGTGAGGATCATCACGATGATCGAGAACACCCCGGTGCTGTAGACCACCGACTGGGAGCACGAGCGGTAGAGCTGCCCGGAAACCGCCAGCATGGTGAAGCTGGTGGCCTGCAGCACGGCGAGCACGATGGTGAGCCATCGCGTGTACTTGGTGATGGTCTCCTGGCCTGTCGAACCCTCTTTCTTGAGGGCCTCCAGGCGCGGAATGACCACGGTGAGCAGCTGCAGGATGATCGACGCGGTGATGTACGGCATGATGCCGAGCGCGAAGATGGCCAGGTGCAGCAGCGCCCCGCCGCTGAACAGATTGATCATCGAGTACAGCCCGGCGGCATCACCGGTCTGGGCATCGGCCGCGCACTGCCGGATGGCTGAGATGTTCACATTCGGCGCCGGGATGGTGGAACCGAGCCTGAAGATCACCAGGATGAAGAGGGTGAACCCGATCTTCTTCCGCAGATCCGGAGCCCGGAAGGCATTGAAAAAGGCCGAAATCACATCTGAACTCTCTGTCGGTGGCCACCCGCGTGATGGTCTTTCGCGGCGGGACAACTCTCGCAGTCTACAGTCCGGAGCTCGCCGGAAGTGCACGGGCGAGAATCAGCCCCGGCCCAGGAACACGCGAGGCAGGAATAGAAGACAGCCGAGAATGGTTGATAGTTGCATGATCAACCACTCTGGTGAATCGCCCCGCGCCCGGCCCACTGCTGAGCGGGTTCCCCTACAGGCTTCCGCGCCGGCGCGGGTTCCTGTACAAATTGGTCTCTTCTCCGTCTCGGACATCACCCAGGATCCGACGAACGGGCAGATTCCCACCGAGCACGAGCGCATCCATGCCTGGCTGCAGATCGCCCGCAAGGCCGAAGACATCGGCCTTGATGTCTTCGCGATCGGTGAGCACCACAATCCGCCCTTCTTCTCCTCCTCGCCGACCACCACGCTGGCCCACATCGCGGCCCAGACGAAGCGGCTCATCCTGTCCACCGCCACCACCCTGATCACCACGAACGACCCGGTGAAGATCGCCGAGGACTTCGCAATGCTGCAGCATCTGTCGGAGGGCCGCGTCGACCTGATGCTGGGCCGCGGCAACACCGGCCCGGTCTATCCCTGGTTCGGCAAGGACATCCGCCAGGGCATCGAGCTGGCGCTGGAGAACTACTCCCTGCTGCATCGGTTGTGGCGGGAGGATTCGGTGGACTGGAAGGGACGCTTCCGCACGCCCCTGCAGGGCTTCACCTCGGTACCGCGTCCCCTGGAGGGTGTACCGCCGTTCGTGTGGCACGGCTCGATCCGCTCCCCCGAGATCGCCGAACAGGCCGCCTATTACGGCGACGGCTTCTTCCACAACAACATCTTCTGGCCGATGTCGCACACCACCTCACTGGTGAACCTCTACCGGCGCCGCTATGAGCACTACGGCCATGGCAAGGCATCCCAGGCGATCGTCGGCCTCGGTGGGCAGTTCTTCATGCGCCGCAACTCCCAGGACGCAGTGCGCGAGTTCCGGCCCTATTTCGACAATGCGCCCGTCTACGGCCACGGCCCCTCATTGGAGGAGTTCAGCGCCGAGACCCCCCTGACGGTGGGCTCGCCCCAGCAGGTGCTCGAGCGCACCCTGAGCTTCCGGGAATCGGTGGGGGACTACCAGCGACAGCTCTTCCTCATCGACCATGCGGGTCTCCCGCTGAAGACCGTCCTGGAGCAGCTCGACCTGCTGGGCGAGATCCTGCCGCAGATGCGGGCCGGTTTCGCCGAGGGCCGGCCGGACGATGTACCCGATGCTCCGACGCACGCTTCGCTGGTCGCTGCCCGTGCCGGCGACGAGAAGCACGCCGAGGCCTCCCCTGCCGCCCTCCAGGACACCGTGACCGGCCGCACTGCCTGATCCTCCGGTCCTGATCGGTTCTCGTACAGGGGTTTGCCCGCGCCGGGATCATGGAAACAAGGGGCGCAGGCACTGCTCGGCACGAATCCTGGGATCAGTCGGTTTCCGGCCCCTCATTCCTCCACTGCTCAGCCCCATGCCACCACGCACCACCATCACAACATCTGTCCTGCAAGGAGTCATTCGATGTCGATCATCGCCATCACCTCTGGGCTCGGCTCACCCTCTGCCAGCCGAATGCTCACCGACCGGCTCATCGCCGCATTGCGCGAGGCTGATCCGCACGGCATCCTCACCGAGGACATCCAGGTCGTCGAGCTGCGAGACATCGCCCACGATCTGCTCAATACCGAGCTGAGCCATGTGCCGGCTCCCTCACTCACCCGGCTGTCCTCTGCCATCGAGCAGGCCGACGGCGTGATCGCGGTGGCTCCGGTCTACAACGCCCAGCCTGCCGCGGTCTTCTCGCTGCTCCTGGAGGTTCTGGACGAGGGCATCCTGCGAGGCAAGCCGGTGCTGCTCGGTGCCACCGGTGGCAGCCCCCGGCACAGCCTGGTGCTCGACCGCGCGATGGTGCCCTTGTTCCATTACGTGCACGCCCTCATCGCACCGGTCAGCGTGTTCGCCTCCACCGATGACTGGGCCGACGATGCCCTCGCGTCCAGGTGCCGGCTGGCTGCGCAGAGCTTTCTCGCGTTGTTCCACCCAGCCACCCGCCCCTCCGCCAAACCGAGGGTGCCGGATGCCGAGGACCTGCCCGCCAGCACCGAGGCATCCACCGCAGGTGAGGTGGCAGCCCCCTCGAACGGGTCCACCAGCGCAGAGCTGTACACACTCGACGCCGACTTCGAGACGATGATGCGATCGGTTGAAGCGGGCGGGACCGCGACCCGCACCGGCTGAGTGAGCCGAGCGCCGAATCCCGGTGTTCATGAGAACTGGGCAACAACAGCGGACATGACACGAGGGGGGGGGGGGCGGGCGGCGGGGGGGGGGCGCGCGGGGGCGCCCGCCGCCGCGCCGCCGGCGCGGGGGGGGGGGCGCCCCGCCCCGCGCGGCGGGCGCGACGCCGCGGCG
>NZ_JBDNTB010000087.1:0-6065 GCF_047719395.1 Propionibacterium sp. | reverse complement strand
CGCGGGTGTGCTCGTCGACGATGGAGCAGATCTTGATCGGACGGCCCTGCTCGTCGGCGTCGAACTGGAAGTCCACCGCCCATACGAGGTTCGGTGCGACCGCTGCCGGGGCGTCGACGGTCGAGGATCCGACACGCTTGCGGCGTCGCCGCTGCGGGACGCGGAGGCCTTCGGCTCGCCAGAGGCGTTGGATCTTCTTGTGGTTGACCGCCCAGCCCTCACCCCGGGCGTCGTGATACGCCCGCCGGTACCCGTAGCGGGGATGCTTCTTCGCCCACGCGCGCAGCCAGTCCCGCAACGCGCGATCAGGGTCGGCGACCGTGGCGCCCTTGAGCGGGCGACGGTATGCGGACCTGCTCAGCCCGGCCAGACGGCACGCCATTCGTTCGCTCACCCGCAGCTTGCGCTTGAGGTGGTCGACGGCGGCGCGGCGCCTGCCCGGGCCTAGAAGTTTCCCTCAGCCAGCTCCCGCAGGGCAGCCTTCTCGAGCTCTGCCTCGGCGAGCAGCCGCTTGAGCGTGGCGTTCTGCTTCTCGAGCTCCTTCAGCCGCTTCGCGTCGTCGGCCTTCAATCCGCCGTACTGGTTCCGCCACCGGTAGTACGTCTGCTCGGACACTCCGAGCTCTCGACACACCGCGGCGATGTCGCTACCGCCCGCGAGCATCCTGTCGGCCTGCCCGAGCTTACGGACGACCTGCTCCGGAGTGTGACGCTTCCTGCTGTTCGTCATGATCTGACCAGTCTCCCTGCCCGGACCCCCGGGCAACAGGACGACTCACACAACCACCGGACCTACCAGACGGGGTCAGCCCACCCCTACTGTTGGCCTCCGGGGCAGCCACGAGCGTCGGGAGATGGCCATGGGTCTGTTTTCACGTCTGTTGGGCGGGCAGACAGGCGACCGCTTGAGCCGGGAGGAGATCCTCTTGGTGGCGCCCGAGGCCAGTGATGCCCGGGGCCCCGGGCTCAGCGTCATCAGCATCGACGAGGTCGCGAAGCTGCAGCAGGTGGTGGGCCCGACCACCTTCTGCCGGCCACATGCGCAACAGGTGGCACTTGCCCTCTTGCGGGACCATGACGGCTACCTCGAAGACGTGGGCACCCTTGAACACGTCGCTGCTGACGACCAACGTCCCGAAGCATTGGACGTCATCTACCAAGGGCACTGGATCGGCGCTTTGGCAGGGCATGCAACCGATCGGGTCAACCTGCCCATAGGAGCCCAGGTGGGGATCCCGGTGCAGCTGTGCGCCGCTCAGACGGCGAAGGGGCCTCGACTGGACGCGTGGGCCTGGCTCGGCGACGACGCCCCGCAGTGGGAGTACAGCGCCGAACACCGCCCTCCAGTCACAGCAAAGGAACGCTCCGGGGAGACCGCCTTCAGGGCCCGAACCATGGTTCGCGAGGCGTTGGTTGAGGGCGGTCAGCGAGGCGAAGACTTCGTGGCTGGCAGCGAGCACGGCATCCACTATCTCGAGACGGTCGGTCCGATCGAGCAGCTGAAGCGAGAGGGACAGCTCGAGGCAGCCTTGAAGCTCTGCTACATCGCCATTGAAGGAGCCGAGGGCGATGCCCGGTTCGGGGAGCCGGCACCGTGGTACACGATCCAAGCGGCGATCATCCACCGCAAGCTCAAACAACGTGAGGAGGAGATCGCTGTACTGCAGCGGTGGCTGGACCACTGCCCCGCCGAGGATCGTGAGGGCAGCGGGGTGCAGAAGCGGCTCGCGAAACTTCTTGGGCCGGGGCGCTCCTCGTGATCCGACCCCGGTCGAGATGCCGGCCGAGGGTCGAGTGCCTCCCTGGGCTGCTGTGATGCCGTGGGCTGGCGTCGGTGCATGTCAGCCCTGCCGTCACCGAGTGAGAGCTCGCGGCGCGTGGCCCCCGTAGGATCGCAGCAGGTGTTGGCCCAGCATGCCGGCGCGGGCCTCTATAGCCCTGAACGAGAAGGAGCGGCCGATGGACACGGACTTCGTCCCGACCGGAGACCGCGACTGCGACAGGTCATGGCAGCTGTCGTGGCGGAGGGGGATGCGGCCGAGTACATGGGCCTTGAGGCCAAGAGCGACATCGACATCAGCAAGAAGGGAGTCGGTGTCGCGAAGGTGCCATGCCCGCGGCTGTTCTTCTTGTGGCCTGATGCCCTTGTGCATGTTGTGCCGGTGCTCTCGACAGGGGCGTTTGCCCAGGGAGAGGTCAATGGTGGTGCTGGCTGTGTTGGTCCTGGGTCATGGTCTGGGTCGTGGGGGCGGGGGTGGTGTTCTTGGGTGAGCTGATCGCGGGGCCGATCACGAAGGCTGACAGGGCGAACAGGGCGGTGAACACGACGACGCCGATGGCGGGGGCCTTCCAGGTGCGGTAGTGCCGTTGCAGGCGGTGCAGCATGGGGACGCTGAGCGCGAGGCCGACGACGAACAGGAGGCTGTTGCCGAACACCCCGGTGAGGAACGCGGCGCCGGCGATGATCCCGATGTGGTGCATCACGTGCGGGACCAGGCCGAGGAGGACGCCGACGGCGGAGCGGATGGCGGCCCAGGCGCGTGCCAGGACGGATCCCTTGGCGGGCTGCGCTCCTGCCGGTTGGGTGGCGGTCGGCGGTTCGATGAGGGCGGTGGCGGTCATCACTGCCTCTTGTCCAGGCCGGTGCGGATGCGCACCCACTGGTCCTCGTCGATCTCGCCGCGGGCGTAGCGCTGGTCGATGATGTCGACGGCCTGGGCGCTGGCGATGCCGGCGCGGGGCCGGTTGTCCTTGACGAGCCAGACGACCAGCGCGACGATCGCGAGCCAGAACAGGACCATGCCTGCCATCATCGGTAGTGCGTTCCATGCGTAGGTCATCATGATGAGTTTCCTTCCGTCGAAGTGCTTGTGTCTCCACTGTTGCGGGCTGGTGTGACGGAACCCGTGGCTGTTGTGTCAAGAAGCCATCAAGGTTGGGACGGGGGCTGGGCTGTGGGCCGGCGCGGCGGCTGGCGTGCGGTTTCTTCACCGTTCCTTGACGAATAGGTCAGGCGATCTCCGTGCCGGTCGAGCAGGGTTGCTGCAGGCAGCGTATGGTGCGCTGAGATTCCTGCCCTCCGCAGGGTTCCTGCCGCCCGGCAGGGACGACCGATGGGGGCGGGTGCACTGTTCCAGGAATGAGGGGATCGATGACTCGAGGCAAGAAGCTCGGACGCCGGCTCGCGGTGGCGGGGGTGGCCACAGCGGTGGTGGCGGTCGCGGCGGGGTGTTCCGCCTCGACCGGTGCGGGCGGAGGGACCTCGTCTGCGAGCAGCGCGGCTGGCCCGGCAAGCAGCCGTCCGAGCACCGGACCGGCGGGGACGGTGTGGGTCGCGAACGAGGACGGCAACTCCTTGACCGCGATCGACGCCGCCAGCAGCACGGTGGCCGCGACGGTCAACGGCGTCGCGATGCCCCACAACGTGCAGGCGACCCCGGACGGGTCGACGGTGCTGGCCGTCAGTGTCGGCTCGGGTGCCGTCGTCTCCTTGGACCCGGCCCGGTACTCGGTGCGGGCCACCGCGCAGACCGATGCGCACCCCGCGCACGTGATCGCCTCCCCCGACGGGCAGCGAGCCTACGTGACCAGCGGCGCGGCGAACGCGGTGGACGTGTACCAGCTGCCGTCGTTGAAGCGCGTCACGGCCGTGCGGGTGGGTGCTGGCCCCCACGGACTGCGGCCCTCCCCGGACGGCACGAAGGTGGTCGTCGCGGACGCGAAGGCCGACACGGTCGACGTGATCGACACACGCACATTGGCCTCGTCGAGGATCACGGTCGGCGCCAACCCGGTGCAGGTGGCTGTGTCCCCTGACAGCCGGTTCGCCTACGTGAGCCTGGGCACGCCGAAGAAGGTCGTGAAGGTGGACCTGGCCGCCCGGAAGGTGGTGGCCAGCGCCAGCGTTCCCGACGCGCCGGTCCAGGTGTACGTGTCGGCCGACGGCAAGCGCTTGCTGGCCGCTGACCAGGGCACTGAGCAGGAGCCGGGCCATGACGTGTCGGTGATCGACCCGCAGACGATGGCGGTTACTGCGACGATCCCGGTGGGTGCGGGTCCGCACGGGGTGGTGATCGATCCGTCAGGCACGCGCGCGTGGGTCACGAACACGTTCGCAGACACGGTGTCCGCGATCGACCTGACCAGCAACACGGTGGCCGCGACGATCCCGGTCGGCAAGGCGCCCAACGGCATCAGCTTCGGCACGACCCCACCCATCAAGGCCGGGTCGGTGGGCGTCGAGATCCCCACCTATCCGACCGGGGACATGGAGGGGATGGCCGGGATGAGCTCGAACCCCTCGCCGGCGGCGAGCCACACGTGACCACACCGACAGTCCGGTGCCGGTGGACAAGGCCCGGGGGCCTCGGCCCCGGGTTGGGCAAATCAGACGGGAGGAAAGCGACATGAGTGGCGGACCCACAGCACGTGTGGTGGTCGTGGACGACGAGCCGGTCCTGGCCGGGATGGTGAAGAACTACCTCGAGCGGGCCGGCATGGAGACCCGCACCTGCGGTGACGGGCTGCAGGCGGTGGAGCTGGTGCGCGAGTGGCGGCCCGACGTGGTGGTGCTCGACCTGGGCCTTCCCGGGTTGGACGGGGTGGAGGTGTGCCGGCAGGTGCGCACCTTCAGCGACTGCTACGTGGTGATGCTCACCGCCCGCGCCGACGAAGTCGACACTTTGGTGGGCCTGTCGGTGGGGGCGGACGACTACGTCACCAAGCCGTTCAGCCCGCGGGAGCTGGTGGCGCGCATCCAGGTGATGCTGCGCCGTCCCCGCGCCGCACGGGACCAGGCCACGCTCTCAGAGCGCCGTTTCGGTGACCTTCTGGTCCGGCCGGAGGCCCGGGAGGTGCTGGTGGCCGACGTTCCGGTGGAGCTCACGCGCACCGAGTTCGACCTGCTTGACGCGATCTCGGCGAACCCGGGCCGGGTGCTGTCACGCCGGCAGTTGACCGACGAGGTGTGGGGCAAGGACTGGCGCCGTGACGACCACCTGGTCGACGTGCACATCGCGCACCTGCGCAAGAAGCTGGGCGACGACCCGTCGGCGCCCCGGTTCGTGGTGACGGTACGGGGCGTGGGCTACCGGATGGGTTCGGGCCGGTGAGACGCGGCTCCTGGTCGCGGCGGCTGGTCCTGACCCAGTTCGCGGTGCTGGTCACCATGGCGTTCATGGTGGCCGGCACGGCGCTCGTGGTCGGCCCGGTGCTGTTCGACAGGCACATGGTCGAGTCCCGGCACGACGAGCCGGTGGTGGTGGCGCACGCGGAGCAGGCCTTCCGCGCGGCCGGGCTCGTGTCGCTGGCTGTGGGCCTGGCCGGGGCGCTGGTGGTGGCAGCGTTCACCGCGTGGGTGTTGAACCGGAGCCTGGCGCGTGGCCTGGACGCGCTGGTGGAGGGCGCCGCCCGGGTGGCCGGCGGCGACTACGACCATCCGGTGCAGATGCCCCCGGCGACCGCCGAGCTGGAACGGGTCGCGGCCGAGTTCAACAACATGGCCGACCAGGTGGCGCACACCGAGGTCACCCGCCGCCGATTGCTGACCGACCTGGGCCACGAGCTGCGCACCCCGCTGGCCGCGACCCGAGTGACGTTGGAGGGCCTCGAGGACGGTGTAGTGGACTTCACCCCCGAGACCCTCGGCGTGCTCCAACGCCAAAACCAGCGGCTCGAGGCCGTGGCGGCCGACATCTCCGAGGTGTCGCGGGCCGAAGAGGGACGTATCCCACTCGACCTGCGCAGGGTCGCTGTCGACGACGTGGCCCGGGCGGCCACCACGGCCTTCCTGCTGCCCTGCCAGTCCGCCGGCGTGAGTTTGCAGGTCGATCTCGGCGCCGGCGACGCGGCGAGGGCCGACATCGACCCGGCCCGTATCGGACAGGTGCTGGACAACCTGCTGCGCAACGCGTTGCAGCACACCAGTGCCGGCGACACCATCCGCGTCTCGAGCCGCGGGGGCGCCGGGCCCGGCGGCGGGTGCGGCCCCGCCCCCACCTGCGGGAAAGCGGCCGGCGCCGACGCCCCCCCCGTGCGACCGCAGTACACCGGGGCGTAGCTCATCTA
>NZ_JBDNTB010000086.1:0-6109 GCF_047719395.1 Propionibacterium sp. | reverse complement strand
CCAGGACACCCTCGAAAGCCTGCTCCTCGAACACGGCATGCTCGACGCCGCCTGAGCTCCGCCCGTCCTGCCAATACTTGAGGAAGTGCTGCAATGAACAAGCAAGAAATTTCGCCGGAACCCTCGGCAGATGAACTGGCAGCCGTCGATCTCGACGCGGTGGCCGCCATTGATCTCGTCGATCCGGACAGGGCTCTCCCGCTGCCCGCAGATGCACCCGACGGCGAAGAGCTCGCCAAGCACATGGTCGAGGCCTACCCGGCCAAGGTGCTGCGCAAGCGGAAGAAGCACATCAAGGTCAATGACCCCGATGAGATCCCTGAGATCGAGGCCAATGTCCGCTCGACACCTGGCATCATCACTACCCGCGGGTGCTGCTACGCGGGCTGCAAGGGCGTGGTGCTCGGTCCCATCACCGATGTCGTGCACATCGTCCATGGGCCCATCGGATGCTCCTACTACGCATGGATGACCCGGCGCAATCAGGCTGACGTGCCTGAGGGCGAGCAGGACTTCCTCAAGTACTGCTTCAGCACCGACATGACGACCAACGAGATCGTCTTCGGCGGTGAGAAGAAGCTGGCCAAGGCGATCGACGAGGCCTTTGAGATCTTCCACCCCAAGGCGATCGACGTCTTCTCCACCTGCCCCGTCGGCCTCATCGGCGACGACGTGCACGCTGTCGCTCGCGAAGCGCAGAAGAAGCTGGGCATCCCGATCTTCGGCTTCTCCTGCGAGGGTTACAAGGGCGTCAGCCAGTCCGCTGGTCACCACATCGCCAACAATGGCCTGTTCAAGAATGTCGTCGGCACCGAGGAGCTTCCCCCCGAGGCCAAGACGAATCCGTTCAGGATCAACATGCTCGGCGAATACAACATCGGTGGAGATGCCTTCGAGATCGAGCGCATTCTCAACGAGTGCGGCATCGAACTGGTCGCCACCTTCTCGGGTAATGCCCAGCTCGCCGAGCTGGCCCATTCCCAGGAAGCCAACCTCAACCTCATCCAGTGCCATCGTTCGATCAACTACATGGCCGACATGATGGAGACGAAGTTCGGTATCCCGTGGCTCAAGGTCAACTTCATCGGCGCCGAGTCCACCGCCAAGACGCTCCGCAAGATCGGTCGCTACTTCGATGATCCCGAGCTCACCGCTCGCATCGAGGTCGTCATCGCCGAAGAGCTCGCCAAGGTCGAGCCCATCCGCGAGCAGGTCAAGGCGCGGGTCGAGGGCCGTCCGGTCATGATCTTCGTGGGTGGCTCCAGGTCTCACCACTACCAGTCACTGTTCAAGGACATGGGTATGCCAGTGGTCACCGCGGGCTATGAATTCGCTCACCGCGATGACTACGAGGGCTACCGCGTTGCCGACACCATCAAGATCGACGCCGATTCCCGAAACATCGAGGAATTGACCGTCGAGGCGGATCCGGAGCGCTACAACCCACGCAAGTCTCCCGAGCAGCTCGAAGAGCTCAAGAAGACTGTGGACATGGCCGACTACAAGGGCATGATGCCTGAAATGCCCAAGGGCGCCATGGTCGTTGACGATGTCTCCCACATCGAGCTGGAGCACCTCATCGAGGCTTACCACCCCGCTCTGGTCTGCTCCGGAATCAAGGACAAGTACGTCGTGGAGAAGATGGGCATCCCTTGCAAGCAGCTCCACAACTACGACTATGGCGGCCCCTACGCCGGATTCCGCGGAGCGGTGAACTTCTACGAGGAGATCGACCGCATTGTCAATACTCCAGTGTGGAACTTCGTTGCCGCCCCCTGGGAAAAGCAGAGCGCCTGAGAGCCTGAACCGAGGAGTAAACAATGCTTACCGAAACACCGACCAAGATCTCGGAACGCACTGCGCTGCGGATCAACCCCGCCAAGACCTGTCAGCCCATCGGCGCCATGTACGCAGCCAGCGGAATCCACAACTGTCTGCCCTACAGCCACGGCTCCCAGGGCTGCTGCTCATACCACCGCTCCCACCTGACACGGCACTTCAAGGAGCCGTTCATGGCAGCGACCAGCTCCTTCACCGAAGGTGCATCGGTCTTCGGCGGCCAGCCGAATCTGCTGCAGGGTCTGCGTACCGTCTTCGCCGCCTACGATCCCGATGTGGTCGCGGTCAACACGACCTGCCTCTCGGAGACCATTGGTGATGACATCCCGCAGATCATCGGTGAGGCAACCAGCTCGGGCATCATCCCGGAGGGCAAGTTCGTCATCCACGCGAACACTCCGAGCTATGACGGCTCGCACATCACGGGCTTCTCCAACATGTGCGTCTCGATGGTGAAGTACTTCGCCAAGAAGATCGAAGACAAGCCGGACACCGACACCCCGCAGCTCAACATCCTGCCGGGATTCGTCGAGCCCTCCGACATGCGTGAAACTCGCAAACTCGCCGAAGCCTGCGGCTTCAAGGTCACGATGTTCCCCGACACCGCTGGTGTCCTGGATGCACCGCAGACCGGTAAGTTCGAGATGTACCCCTCCGGCGGCGTGACCGTCGAGGAGCTGCAGAATCTCGGTGCCGGCGTCAAGACGCTGGCTCTCGGACCGTTCGCCTCCAAGGAAGCGGCCCTCGAACTCGAGAAGCGCGCAGAGGTTCCCCAGGAGGTGCTCGATCTCCCGATCGGCATTGCCGCGACGGACCGTTTCATCAGCGCTCTCCAGGCAGCAGGTGGCGAGGTCACTCCCGAGATCGAGAATCAGCGCGGCCAGCTGGTCGACCTGATGTGCGATGTGCAGCAGCACTTCTACAACAAGCGGGTGGCCATCTCCGGCGATCCCGACAATGTGCTGAGCCTCACCGAGTTCTGCCGAGATCTCGGCATGATCCCGGTGCACATCCTCACCGGAACTCCTGGCAAGGCCTTCGGCCGCAAGGCCGAGGAGATCCTCGGGGACAAGGCCGACCAGACGAACATCGAAGGCGAGAAGGATCTGTTCCTCCTCCACCAGCTCATCAAGAACGAGCCGGTCGACCTCCTCATCGGTACGACGTACTCCAAGTACATCGCCCGCGCCGAGGACGTCCCCTTCGTCCGCTTCGGCTGGCCCATCCTGGATCGCTTCGGCCACGCGCTCATCCCGAGCGTCGGTTACGCCGGGGCAATCCAGCTGATCGCCAAGATGTCCGACGCGCTCCTGGATCGCCGGGACCGTGACTGCACCGAATACGAATTCGAGTTGGTGTTGTGAGATGACTGAGGTACTCGCCGGCCGGGCACGGCAAATCGCCCGAAGTGGGGAAAAGAAGCCGGACTTCGACTGCGACAAGCAGTCGGTGGCCGGGTCCGTGAGTCAGAGGGCATGCACCTTCTGCGGCTCCCGGGTGGTGCTCTATCCGATCGCTGACGCCGTGCACTTGGTGCACGGACCCATCGGATGCGCTGTCTACACCTGGGATGTCCGGGGGGCGCAGTCCAGCGGCCCTGAACTGCACAGACTGAGCTTCTCGACCGATCTTCGGGAGAGACATGTCGTGTTCGGCGGCGAGCGCCAACTCGAGGACTCCCTCATGGAGCTCATCGAGAAGCATCACCCGAAGGCATGCTTCGTCTACGGCACCTGCATCGTGGGTGTCATCGGCGATGACGTGCCGGCGGTCTGCAAGAAGGTCACCGAAGCGACCGGAGTCATCTGCATTCCGGTCCAGTCGGCCGGCTTCCAGGGTTCCAAGCGGCAGGGCTACGACGCTGCTTGTGAGGCCTTGAATGTGCTCATCGGCACCGGTGACACCTCAGGCATCTCGAAGCATTCGGTGAACATCCTCGGCGACTTCAACCTCGCTGGTGAGATCTGGATACTTCAGGAATACCTGAAGCGGATGGGTGTGGAGGTCGTCGCACAGATCACCGGCGACGGCCGGGTGGACGACATCCGCCGTGCCCATGGCGCCTCGCTCAACCTGGTGCAGTGCTCCGGTTCCACGACCAAGCTGGCCATGCAGATGCAGGACGACTACGGGATCCCCTTCAAGCGGGTCTCCTTCTTCGGCCTGGACGACATGGCCGCCGCGTTGTACGCGATCGCCGAGCACTTCAAGGATCCCGAGATGCTGGCCCGCACCCGCCAGCTGGTCTCCGAGGAGATCGGCAAGGTCATGCCGGTCATCGAGGAATGCCGCCGTGATCTGGAGGGCAAGCGCGCCGCCGCCTATGTCGGCGGTTCCTTCAAGGCGATCTCGCTGGTCAAGGCGCTTCGCCTGCTCGGCATGAAGACCGTGCTGATCGGCTCCCAGACCGGCACCAAGGAAGACTACGAATACCTGTCCGATCTGTGCGATCCGGGCACGATCATCGTCGATGATTCCAATCCCGCCGAGCTGTCGGCCTTCCTCTCCGAGGGCCAGGCGGATCTGTTCATCGGCGGCGTGAAGGAAAGGCCGCTGGCCTACAAGCTCGGCGTCGCCTTCTGCGACCACAACCACGAGCGCAAGCTGCCGCTGGAGGGCTTCGTCGGTATGGCGAACTTCGCCCGCGAGGTGCGCAGCTCGGTGTGCTCCCCGGTGTGGCAGTTCGCACCCCGCCATCAGAACCAGACTCCCGCTGGAAAGGCCTGAGATGTCCACGGATAAGGCCAAGACTCCGCTCGCCGACCAGAGCAAGATTCCCGTCTCCCAGCCCACCTCCAAGGCCACCACGAATGCCTGCCGGATGTGCATGCCGCTGGGCGCCTGCCTGGCATACACCGGTTTCCAAGGCGTCGTGCCCTTCCTGCACGGCTCGCAGGGCTGCTCCACCTACATCCGCCGCTATCTGATCAGTCATTTCGCTGAGCCGATGGACATCGCGTCCTCGAGCGTCGGCGAGACGGCGACGATCTTCGGCGGCGAGTCGAATCTGCGCACCGGTGTGGCGAATGTCACCCGGGTCTACAAGCCCTTCATGATCGGGATGGCGTCCACCTGCCTCACCGAGACGATCGGTGAGGATGTGCACTCGATGATCGCCCGGCTCAAGGATCCGGTCGAGGGCATGGAGGCGAAGACGGGCGTGAAGACCCCTGAACTGGTCTTCGCCAACACCCCCTCCTACCAGGGCACCCACGCCGACGGCTATCACGCCGCAGTGCGCGAGGTCGTCAAGGCACTGGCCGAGCCCGGCGAGGCCACCCACGCGGTCAACATCTTCCCCGGCATCTGCTCGGCGGCCGACCTGCGCCATGTGCGCGAAATGGTCAAGGCCTTCGACATGACGCCGATCATGCTGCCCGACTACTCCGACCGGCTCGACGGCGTGACCGTGGCCAAGTACGAGAAGCTTCCGGCCGGTGGCACGACGCCCGACGAGATCCGCGCCAGCGGGCATTCCCAGGCCTCCATCACTCTCGGCGGCCTGGTCACCGGCGATGTGGAGCTGGGCGGCGACATGCTGCAGACCAAGTACCAGGTGCCGCACTACAAGCTGCCGATGCCGATCGGCATCCGCCTCACGGACATGTTCACCGATGTACTCAGCCAGGTCTCCGGCATGCCGATGCCCGACGAGATGGTCAAGGAGCGCGGCCGGCTGGTCGACGCCTACATCGACGCCCACAAGCACGCCATGGACCGTACGGCCCTCGTGTTTGGCGACGAGGACATCGTTCTTGGCGTGTCGAGCTTCTGCGCCGAGATCGGAATCACTCCGGTGCTCGTCGCGACCGGTGGCCGCTCCGGTCACCTCGCCCAGGAAATCGAGCGTCTGAATCCTGATCTGGTCGGAAAGATCCAGATCACCGATGACAGCGATTTCGAGACCATCACCGCTCTCGCCCAGGAGCTCAAGCCGGACATCATGATCGGCCACTCCAAGGGCTACATCACCGCACGCGACCTCGGCGTCCCGCTGATCCGCGTCGGGATGCCGATCCACGACCGGGTGGGTGGCCAGCGCATCAGGCACTTCGGCTATGCCGGCACGCAGGTGCTGTTCGATCGGATAGTCAATGCACTCATCCAGGTCAAACAGGACACCTCCCCCATCGGTTACGCGTACATGTGAGGACTTGACCCATGACTGACATTGTCGAGAATTCTGCACCACTGACTCCTCAGGGTGCGCTGTTCACTGATCATCCGTGTTTTGATGAGGCGGCGCGTGCGCGGTCTGCGCGGGTGCATT
>NZ_JBDNTB010000085.1:0-6178 GCF_047719395.1 Propionibacterium sp. | reverse complement strand
CCCCTCTGGGGTGTGGACCCGCACAGATGTGTGTAACATGCTGGTGTCTCTGGGCTCGTTGGGGGGCGCCGCCGGCGGGGGGCCCCCCCCCATCACTGTTTTCCCTGGTGATTCAGGCGTAGTCCCGCTGGAATTGCAGCTCCAGCTGTTCCAGGCTGCGATCCTTGGTCTCCGGCACGACCCTGAGGTAGAAGAACAGCGTCCCCACATTGAATGCGGCGAAGATCAGATAGGTCAGTGACCCGCCGAGCCCCTCCATCATGATGGGGAAGACGATCGCCACGATGGCATTGGTGATCCACAGCGCCCCCACGGCCAGGCCCAGCGCGGTGCCGCGGATCCTGGCCGGGAAGATCTCGGAGAACAGCACCCAGTTCACCGTGCCCGACTGTTTGGCGAAGACGAACAGGCAGACCAGTACCAGCACCAGCACCGGTGCGAAGACTGGCGCCCCGGAGATCTCACCTGTGCTGTTCTGGAAGGGCTGGATGAAGAGATGGAAGACAGCCGACAGCGCGGTGAGGAAGAAGACGATCGTGCTGGCCTGGTAGATGCCGACATGGCGGCGGGCGAATTTGGCGATCAGCAGGAAGCCCACGGCTGAGC
This sequence comes from Propionibacterium sp., assembly GCF_047719395.1. NCBI lineage: Bacteria > Bacillati > Actinomycetota > Actinomycetes > Propionibacteriales > Propionibacteriaceae > Propionibacterium > Propionibacterium sp. The sequence continues at coordinate 5,572 of NZ_JBDNTB010000085.1, read as the reverse complement.
CGATCAAGGACACCAGCCCGGAGACCACATTGAGCGAAATCGAGTCGGTCATCGAGAAACCCGCTGCGTGCAGCACCTTCGGCAGGTAGTACATCGCGGTGTTGATGCCGGTCAGCTGGTCTGCCACTCCCAGCCCGATGCCGATCAGCAGAAGCTTCCTGGTCCAGACGGTGGACCAGATCTGGGAGAGTCCCCATTTCTCCTGGTGCGCCTCGGCGCGTTGCACCTCGATCATCTCGTCGAGCTCGGAGGCGATGTCCTCGTCGTCCTCGTCGCGCACGCGCTTGAGCGAGCCGATCGCCTGCGGGACGCGCAGCTGGGTGGCGTACCAGCGCGCCGATTCGGGCATGAACCGGATCCCGAAGCCCAGTGCGATGGCGGGGATGGTGGCGAGCACCAGCATGTATCGCCAGGTGTCGCCATTGCCGCCAGTCACCGTGAGGCCCACGATGTGCTGCAACTGGTCCCAGGGATGGGTGCTGCCGGTGGCATAGGCGCCACCCGGATCGTGACCGACGACGGCTGCCGGGCCGCCGCGGTACTGGGCGATGACGGCGTTCATGGCATAGGCCAGCAGCTGCCCGCCCACGATCATGAACTGATCGACAGCGACCACGACGCCGCGGATGTGTTTGGGGGCGGCCTCGGACAGGAAGACCGGCACGGTGGCCGAGGCCCCGCCGACGGCCGTGCCGAGGATGAAGCGGAAGACGTAGAGCATGCCGATGTTCACCGAGAAGGTGCATCCCAGCGCACCGATGATGAATACTGCTGCCAGCAGCGTCAGGTTGTGGCGGCGTCCGTACTTGTCGGACAGTTTTCCGCCGAAGCTGGCACCGAGCGCCGCGCCGAGGCACAGCAGGCCACCGACCCAGCCCTCCTCGAAGGTGGTCATCGCCAGGCCACCGGCCGCACGGGGAAGATACATGTAGGGCAGAGCTCCGGCAATCACGCCGGTGTCATAGCCGAACAGCAGCGAGCCGAGCGTGGCGACCCCGGCCAGTGCCCACATCGTCCGCTTCTTGCCCGAGGGTGGCGTCGTTGCCACCAGCTCTTCGAGCTTCTCCGTGGTGTAGTTCTCCACTGTCATGTCTGAATTGTTCATAGATGTCCTTGCCGTTCGTCCACTGTGACGGATGACCCGTGCCCTTCGTGGCGAATCGTGTCGGGGGCCGACGCCACCTGACGCCGTCCGGCAATGATTCTCGCATACCGGACCCGTTCTGGATGCGTGGCAGGTGCGTCTGCCGCCAAGGAGCCTACGGCCACGGTCGCCTCGATGGTGCCGGTGGCGACCTGTCTGGCCGTCGGGATCGTTTGAGTTCGTGTATGACTTTGTCCGAACTTTTGCGGTTCGACTGGCCGGAAGGCGATTCGGCTCCAAGATGGAAGGGATATGGGTGTGAACAGCACCTCCGATCGTTCGCAGGAGTAGTGATGAAGATCGAATCGGCCGACACGGGCTGGCGTGCAGGGGATTCAGCAGGATCTGCGAATGTGCTCATGAGCAGAACCCGGGGCAGCCAGATGGCCGGTCAACGGGCTGTTTTCACCGTGGACGTGATCCTGGATCGCACGAGCCCCGTCCCGCTGTACCTCCAGATCAGCGAACCGATCCGCCAGCTGATCTGCGATGGCAGGCTGGCTCCGGGGGAGCGATTGGAGGACGAGGTCTCCCTGGCGAATCGGCTGCGTGTCTCGCGTCCGACGGCGCGGAAGGCATTGCAATGCCTCGTGGACAAAGGGTTGATCGTCCGCCGTCGTGGTGTGGGAACCCAGGTCGCTCCCGAAGAGGTCCATCGTCCCGCGGAGCTGGTCAGCCTCAACGAACAGCTCATCAGAGCCGGGCACATGACGAGTACAGAGGTGCTCGACTACAGCATCCAGGCGGCGGATCTGCGACAGTCAGGGGAACTCGGATTACCCCCCGGGACGCCGGTTGCCATCTTCCGGCGAGTCCGTATCAGTGATGGTGAGCCACTGGCTGTCCTCGACAATGTGATGCCTGCGCTTCTTGCGCCGACACGCGAGGACCTGGGGAGAACGGGGCTGTACGACCTGCTGCGCAACCGTGAGGTACATCTGGCCTCGGCTCGTCAGTCGATCGGCGCCAAGCGCGCCAGCCGGGTGGAGGCGGCGCAGCTGGCCGAGAAACCGGGCTCGGCGGTGCTCACCATGACGCGCACCACCTATGACGACAGGGGACAGGCCATCGAGTACGGGAACCATGTCTTCCGGGCCTCGCGCTACAGCTTCGAGTCGACGGTCTTCGTGAACTGAGCCGCGCTCGGGCCGGCACCTGTGCGAATTCGTCCGTGCAAGGTGGTGCCATCGGGGGCATTGTGAGCAATACTGGGGAGTGCACAGGGACCCAACGACGGGAGAATGCCTATGGATACGGAATCAAAATCTGGAACCAGGACAGCAGCACCCGGCTCGATGAGGGCCGAGTAGCCCGTGGCCAAGGGTTTCGGTATGGCACCGAGGCTCCCGGGAGGAGCTGTCAGTTGGGGACACAGATCGCGGCTCGAACAGTAGCCGACCGGAGCACCCCGAAGCGGGTACGTCGCCAACTCTTCTCCCAGCCACTGCTGGACTTGGTCCACTGAACTGAGTTCACTGGACCAAGTCCACTGAACAAACAGCTGCAGAACCAATGGAACAGAACAAATAGCACTGACCATTCTCACTACTGAACATCAGCAGCGAGAACCTCAGCAGCAAGAAGGGGTACCGCTCACCGGCGTGAGCGGTACCCCTTCTTTCGTACTGGTTCCACGTACTGGCCTCGACTGGTCAGGGTTCCTCAGGCCGTTGTTGTGGGTTGACCTGTGCCACTCGTGATCGAGACAGGGGTGTGGGCGTGTCCGGGAGGGCCCAGGAGGTTTGTCCAGCCGCGGAGGGCACATCCGCGCTCCGGGCTGAACAACACTGGGTCGATCGGGGGCAGCTCACAGCTTGCGGCGGGCAGCGCCCTTGTCGGCGCTCTGCGCGAGCAGTGCGAACACCTTGAGCGCATTGCTCACCTTGCGGTCGCGGTGGGCGGGTTTCCAGCCGAGCTCTTCGCGCTTGGCGCGGCGATCGGCAAGGACTTCGTCACTGAGCTCCACGTTGATGGTGCGGTTCGGGATGTCGATGGAGATGATGTCGCCGTCCTCCACCAGACCGATCGCGCCACCGGCCGCCGCCTCGGGGCTGATGTGGCCGATCGACAGGCCTGAGCTGCCGCCGGAGAAGCGGCCGTCGGTGATCAGCGCGCACTTGGGGCCGAGCCCTGTGCCCTTCAGATAGCTGGTGGGGTAGAGCATCTCCTGCATGCCGGGACCGCCCTGCGGACCCTCGTAGCGGATCACCACGACATCGCCGGGCTCGATCTGCTTGTTCAGGATGGCGTCGACAGCCTGCTCCTGGCTCTCGGAGACCTTCGCGGTGCCCCGGAAGACGAACTGGTGCTCTGGCACGCCGGCAGTCTTCACCACGGCGCCGTCCAGCGCGATGTTGCCGTGCAGCACGGCCAGGCCACCGTCGGCGGTGTAGGCGTGCTCGACCGAGCGGATGCAGCCCTTCTCCGAATCGGTGTCCAGGTCGTCGTAGCGGTTGGTGGAGGTGAACATCTCGGTGGTGCGCACACCGCCGGGGGCGGCCCTGAAGAGCTCCTCGGCCTCGGGGAGGGCCTTTCCGCCGCGCACATCCCAGTCGTCCAGGAAGGACTGCAGCGAGTCGTGGTGCACCGAGTGCACGTCGCCGTCCAGCAGCCCGGCGCGGTTGAGTTCACCGAGGATCGCGGGGATGCCGCCGGCGTGGTGAACATCCTCCAGGAAGTACTCAGAGGTGTTCGGGGCCACCTTGCACAGACAGGGCACCTTGCGTGACAGCGCGTCGATGTCATCCTCGTCGAAGTCGACCTCGCCCTCCTGCGCGGCTGCCAGCAGATGCAGGATCGTGTTGGTCGAGCCGCCCATCGCGATGTCCATGGTCATGGCGTTCGAAAAGGCGGCGCGGGTGGCGATGGATCGCGGCAGCACCGAGTCGTCGTCCTGGTCGTAGTAGCGCTTGGCGAGGTCCACGACGGTGCGCCCGGCCTGTCGGAACAGATCCTTGCGTGCGGAGTAGGTGGCCAGCGTGGTGCCATTGCCCGGCAGCGCCATTCCGAGGGCCTCGGTGAGGCAGTTCATGGAGTTTGCGGTGAACATGCCCGAGCACGAGCCGCAGGTGGGGCAGGCCTCCATCTCGATGCGCATCAGCTCGTCGTCGGAGATCTTCTGGTCGGACGCCGCAGTCATCGCATCGATGAGGTCGAGCCGGTGCGTCCGGGTGCCGTCGTTCAGCACGACGGGCCGGCCGGACTCCATGCCGCCACCGGAGACGAACACGGTGGGGATGTTGAGCCGCAGGGCCGCAATGAGCATGCCCGGGGTGATCTTGTCGCAATTGGAGATGCACACCAGTGCGTCGGCCTGATGGGCATTGCACATGTATTCCACCGAATCGGCGATGATCTCGCGGCTCGGCAGCGAGTAGAGCATTCCGCCGTGGCCCATCGCGATGCCGTCGTCGACGGCGATCGTGTCGAACTCCCTGGCCACACCGCCGGCCTCGGCGACGGCGTCGGCGACGATGCCGCCGATGTCCTTCAGACCCACATGGCCCGGGACGAAACCGGTGTAGCTGTTCGCGATCGCCACGATGGGGCGACCGAAGTCGGAGTCAGTCATCCCGGTGGCCCGCCACAGGGAGCGGGCGCCCGCCATCAGGCGGCCCTCGGTGGTGACGCTGGAACGCAATGTCGGCATGCATCTCCCTTTCTCGTGCGCGATCAAGGGTATGCCGTGCCGGAAGTGGTGCCGGGCAGGGGCCATTCGGTCTGCGGCACAAGCCTTCGTGCCGCCCCGTGCCCAGACCACTTCGCGAACTCGGTCAGGGGAGGAGCCGGGGGCGGATCACACTGTGTTCTGCTGAGCTGCAGGTGTGCGCGCAGCACGCACACAGGAGGGAGTCCACATTGTCCCAGTCCGTCCCTGGTGGCACGGTTTCCGGTGCCACCCGTCCAGAAGCTGGTGGCACGGTTTCCGGTGCCACCCGTCCAGCGTCTGGTGCATCTTCCAGGGCCGATGCCGTGGATGTGCTCGTCATCGACGACCACGAGATCGTCTCCATGGGTGTCCGGCAGGCCCTCGAATCCGGACCGATTCGTGCCGAGGTTCGGTGGACCGCATCCCTCACCCCAGTCATTCGGCTCTCACCGGGCACCGTCGCCGTCCTCGACCTTCGACTCGACGACGGCTCCAGCCCGGCCGCCAACATCGCACACCTGCATGCCCATGGCATTCCCGTCGTCATCTACACCTCGGGTGACGAGCCAGTCCTCATCCGGGAGGCGATCGCGGCTGGTGCCCTGTCCATCGTCCGCAAGGCGTCTCCTGCCCGTCACCTCGTCGAGGCCATCGCAGCGGCTCTGCAGGGACGCGGGGGGGCCCGCCGCGGGAGCGCCGCGGGCGTGGGGGCCGAGGGGCCGGACCGGAACCGCCAACCGGCGGAGGGAGAGGCGCAGGGTGTGCACACCGAAGCCGGA
>NZ_JBDNTB010000084.1:0-7082 GCF_047719395.1 Propionibacterium sp. | reverse complement strand
CCCGACACGCCAGCCAGACTCAACCCCCCGCTACACCCCGGATCGCGAAGAGCCCCTTTGGCCCACGTGCCGGGCTGTGTTGCAGCCCATAGGGGGGCAAGGAGCGGTGGGCGTCTTTCACATTCGAGATTTGGGTACTCTCAAGTTGCCAACCCGATCTATCTGTTGCAGTCCGGCAGCTTCACTTGGAAGTTGGCTTGCCGGGAACTGTTTCGGCCCGTTGCGAAGAACTTGGCATTGACCGTTGTCTCTCTTGGGCGCGACCCGGTTCGCAGGATCCGGCTGTACGGGAACAGCAGAGCGATGTTGGACATACTGAGTTCGTGTGGAAGGGCAGACCCTGAGGGCATGCTACGAATTCGGGCGACCGAATCGATGAAGAACAAGTCGAGCAGCTAGGAATCGGTGAAGAGCCTCGTGGCTGATTATCTCGTGAAAAGAAATGGCGTTGGACGGTTCAAGGAATTGAGCAGCAACGTTTCAATTCGGTTCGCCCTGTTGCAGACCCTGTGCAGGTTTGACAAGGAAGTACCGAGGCAAGTGTTGCGCGGTAGTCGGGAAACGGTTTTCTCTCGTAGGGACAGACTGATCATTGAATTCCTGAATCGTCAGCTCATAGACGTGATAGGGGAATGGTCAGATAGAGACGAACTTGGGAGACCCTTTGCGGACTCAGCACACGCGCCCGTATGGATGTGCTGGATGCAAGGCCTGGACAGGATGCCCTCTTTTCAGCGTGCTATTGTGGATCATTCAATGCAGCTATTGGGCGATCATGCGGTCACGGTCGTGGATCTGCGCAACATCGGAGACTATGCCTCGATCCCAGGTTATGTCTTTGATAAGTTCAAGTCGGGGGCTTTGAGCTTTCAGATGCTTTCGGACATCTTGCGCCATACTCTTCTTAGGGATCACGGTGGCATCTGGCTTGATGCGACAGTGTACGTGGCGCGACCTTTGCCGGCGGACGTCATGAAAAGTCCCTTCTATTCGGCAAAGGGAATCAGGAAATTCGCTGGGGCTTACCGATACTTTAATATACTCAACTGGGAGAGCTATTTCCTCGCGGGATGGCCTGGAGCGAATTTCTATGGGTTCATGACGGATGCGCTGCTCGAATATTGGCACAAGAACGACTTTCTGATCCAATACCTGCTTGGGAACTACATTGCGGCGATCGCGCTGTCGACAATCGGCACGATCGCGGCGCAGTACGAGAGGCTCCCCGTGAATAACACGCTTGTGGAGCAGCTCTGTCCTCTAATGCTTGACGGCGCTCCGCTGACTCGGGACCTGAATCGACTGCTCTTTGAAGGAGATACATACGTCTACAAGATCCCGTTGCGTAACTATTCTCGTGGCGAATCCGCAGGCGAATATCTTGTCTCTGACTACATTTTCGGCTGATCATCGGACTGCTGGCGCAACGAACCTCTTTGTCCATCGCTCGTTCTTGGAGAAGCTGTCGGTCACTGCCCAGACAAGCAGTTGGCGGAGGGCCAGTCGGGCTCTTCTGACATCGGGCGGGGGCCAGGGGGTGAAGCCACCGACGACCAGGAGCGTGCGTAGGCGGTGGTTCTTGCCGCGGTTGCGGTAGCCGCGGTCGATGCGGCGGTACAGCTCGATGATGCCGTTCACGGGGTCTGTGCCGCCGTTGTTCGCGCAGTCGGTGCTGAAGTACACCAGGGACGCCTGCCGCCAGCGACGAAGGGTCCGGCCCAGGCGCGCGACCTCGGGCCTGAGTTCCACAGGTTTGGTGCCCGTCATGTTTGATGGCGTCGAGGATGTGGCGGGCTCTGTCGTCCACGCTGGGCTGGGCGGTGACGTGATGCCCGACGATGATGATGGTGACGGTCTGGAAAGGCCGTACGGTCTGGACGATCTTCTTGATACTGATCCCGTGAGGGTTTGCAGTGCCGGGACACGGCCAGGGCAGCCAAGACCACGGTCACATGCGCTTCGATCGCGTCGCAGCGGTGATGAAAGACCGGGCGGCTCGCAGATCGGATATGGCCATCGGGAGGGACTGCTCCACATGCCACACGTCGTGGTAAGCGTCAATGACGTGCGAGGCGTCCTCGACCTGGGAAAGGATAGTGGTGACGTAGCCCTTGAAACCTGAGCAGAACCGGGCCTTCTCGATGATGTCCCAGTTGACGTGGACTTTCTCCCCGTAGGCGTCACGGGCCACGGTGACGAACCGGTCCGTGGCCACTGGCCTGGTCCCGTGGCGGCCTGCTCGGCCGTGGCGACGTACGAGTTGATCGTGCGGTTCTCCCGCTGCCGGCGTGCGAACGAGTACTGGTACACCACCCGCCGGTCCCGGCGCGTGCTCCCGGTGCCCCTGGGGCGGGTGGTGCCGATGTTCGTCCTGTCCGCCACCACGTCACCGTGGGCGTGGACGTAACCACCGAGGTCGTGGGGAACTTTCGGCTGGCGCGACCCGAGGATGAACCAGTGCCCGGCGTCCTCCAGCCCATCTGGATTCTTCGCCGACAATTTCCCCGCGTCAGCCACGAGAACCAGCACTCCGGTCTGGTGTTCGGCGGTGAACCCGGTGATGACGGGACGGATCGTGGTGGTCTCGGCCTTGTTCCCCTCGAACATCGCGACCTGCGACGGGTACCCATCCGGGGCGACGAGCAGCCCGACGGTGATCTGGGGGTCGACCCGCCGTTCCTTCGACATTCCGACCCGCCGGAGGCTGTCTTCGTGCTCGGTTTCGAAGTACAGCGAGGTCAGATCGTCAAGCATCAGCCTCACCGGCCCGCCCCGGTTTGCGTGGGCCCAGCGCGCCGCAGAGATCCGGTCGCGGTATTGCCCCTTGCCGACTCCTCGGAGGCAGTCGTACAGGGTTTTCTCGTGCGGGGCGGTGACACCGATCTCGCGGAGCACCCCGATGGTATCGAGTTCGCTGGTCGGTTGGACGATCCTGGCCAGCACGAGTTGGGTGAACACCTCATCGTCCAACTGCCGAATCCGACTTGCCGGTGGGCGGCCAGCAGCGTGTCCCACAACACCTGGCTGGCCGACTGTTCCACTGCGGCCCTCGGGGGTGCCGGGCCAGTGGTGAACAGCAGCTCCTGGGTCCTGTGAAGCCGCTGGTGAGCCGTGCTCATCAGCGCACCACCAGTTCCGCCTCGCCGTGGACGGACCCGACATGCTCCACGATCGTGCGGCGCCCGCCCCGTTTCTGCACGATCTGGACCGCGGTCGCCCCAGACGTGGTCTCCACCGTCCGCACGAAAGGACTCACCATTACAGCTGCTTGTCCGAGAGGTTCTCGACGCCGGCGCGCAGAATCGTCTGGATGCCGAACAGCGGGTCGCCCTTGCGGCCGCGGTACCCCGTGGTGGCCTGCTGGACCCGGACCCGCCAGGTCCCGTCCTTGCCCCGATGGCAGGTCAGATCGGCCATCCCCGTGAGCTCCCTGGGGCCTCGAGGGCGGGTGTCGGTGTGATGCCAGATGTGCACGTCGACGCCGAGAGAGGTCACCCCGGCGATGCACGTGTGCTCGTGGCGCAGCTGTTCGATCGCCCAGGTCGCGGCACGACAGGTCAGCGATCCGCGAGGGGCGACCGGGTCGGGCAGCTGCTCGACGAATGCGCCGAACGGGCAACCGGGGTCGGGCAACGACAAGTCCCCTGGCGCCAACGCAGCACGAGTAGGACCTCACCAGGCACGTCCTGCAGCAGCCGCGTGCGCAAGCGACCAGCCGCACGACGGGCAACCCGTCAGCGTCGTGGCCGAGGAGATGGTCACGGTGAGCAGTTCGGCGACCCGTTCGACGGTCCCGACGTCGACGTCATCCAGGCCGATCAGCACGTCGCAACGCGGGCAACGGAAAGTGGTGGACGTGCCAGGGACACGCACTAGCGTGGAACATCGTCGACGCCCACGGTGCGGCGGTTGCTCGGTCACTACCGATTCTCGGGGACCACGACCCCCCAACCCCGCACGACACTCATCCGCGAGCCGTCACCCCCACCAGATGTCCGAAGAGCCGGAGATCGAAGTTGCTCGGCAAAGCCGCCTACCGGAGATGCAACTGATCCCCATCCGTGTTGAGTAGCTCCTCGGAGAGCCTCACGTGGCGCTCAACATAGCGATGTGAGTTCAGTTCGTCGCGCATTCGGTGTTGCGCTTGGGGGATCTTCTTATGGAATGGTCCCGGATTGTGTCCGAAACGCTGCAACGCGTCACGGAGAGACTGTGGGTCACCAACTCGAACATATGTGACACAAGAGGTATCGAAATAGGCGTCCATGCCCCCGGCATCAGTCACAATCACCGGTTTGCCCATCACGGTGGCCTCCTCGACGACCGTGACACCCGATGCATGGCGGTTCGCCATGAGCGTGACAACCACGACATCCGCCCAATCATACTCTTGGGAAAGGCAAGAGTTGTCAGGGGGCTGGATGATCTCAACGTTTGGGACACCTCGTGCGATTCGGTTGGCGCGGGAGTCATTGGTGACCATACGCAGTTCGATGGGGGACGAAGCCACTGCCTCTATCAATGTTGCCCAATCCCGATGTCTATCGCTTCCGAGCGAGAGAACTCGGGTCCCGTTGGCCATCTTGCGAGGCGAAGCCGGTTTTCTCATCGCATCAATGGCGATGCCATAGAGCACTAGCTCCACACGATGCCCGGGAAATGCTGCGCGTGCATCGGCAGTGTTCATCGGGGAAAGGAAGGTAAGGACGTCTGCGGATCGCAACAGCCGTTGAAACCACCAACGCCGGGCGGGACACATGTGTGGCCACCGATCCATGAGCCAGACGCTTTGCATCAAGAGCAACGGGCGTGGGGCAGCGCAACGTCGCAAGATCCACGCGACAGCGAGCCCCTGCGATTCCGTGTGGGTCCAGACGATATCAGAAGCTCGGATCCCGTCGCGATTTCGCCACGCATGCACCAGATCGAACCCCAATATCAGCCTGATCGCATAACGCCACACCTTCGCAAGATATGTCTCCGGATGATCCACAGAGAAGTCAATCTTCATCGATCCTGAGTCTGCATGGTGATAACCGTAAGGTGAAGGTTCATTGACACCAAGCTGGCTTCCATTTTCCCATCGTTTGCGCCAGCCCACCGCACCTTGCCCATATGACAGCTGCACAAAAACGCGAGTCTGTTCATCTGTGCCCATCGATGCGCCGCCGCATGTACGGCTGCCATTTCGCGTTGGATCAGGAATCACTTTGAAGCCTTACCTTCGGGAGCAATTGCATATGACTGGCAGGTGTCACACGATCGCGCTATCGGACCGCGTGACGCTTCCCGCCGCAGGTCCGTATCGGAATCCGTGTCAGTATGCCCCGCCTGACTGCAGAACCACTCGCACCGTCTTGAGCATGATCATCAGATCCCCCACCAGCGACCAGTTCTCCACGTACCGAAGGTCGAGCCGAATGCTCTCTTCCAGCGACAGGTCAGACCGCCCGCTCACCTGCCACAACCCGGTGATCCCCGGCTTGATGAGCAGCCGCCTGTAGTAGGCCTTGCTGTACTCGGGCACCTCACGCGGCAACCCGGGCCTCGGCCCTACCACGCTCATGCCGCCGCACAGCACCGACCAGAACTGTGGCAGCTCGTCGATGGAGTACTTGCGAAGGATCTTCCCAATCGGCGTGATCCGCGGATCGTCCGCCATCTTGAAGAGCAGCGCTGTTCCGCCATTCGCCGCGATGAGCGCGTCGATCTTCGACTCGGCATCCACACACATGGTGCGGAACTTGTGCACTCTGATCATCGTGCCCCGCCGCCCGATGCGTTCCTGGCGGAGGAACACTGGCCCACCGTCATCCATCTTGATGAGCACAGCCACGATCAAGAAAACCGGCAGCAGCAGCACGAGCACGACCGCGGAGAAGACGATGTCGAAACCGCGCTTGAACCACAGTCTCCACCCGCTAAAACGCGGCAAGTCCACGTGCACCAGCGACAGACCTTCCACGTCGCTGATCGTCATCCGGGGCCCCGCGACATCCATCAACCTGGGCAGGAACATCAGCTCCGTGGGGCGGCTCTCCAGCTGCCAGGCGAGATCGCGCACCTCCGAACGCCGCAGCCCATCGGCAACGATCACCGCGCCATAGCCACCCTCCGTGGCGGCCGAGATGAGCTGGTAAGGCCGATGCCTTGTCACCTGCGGAGACAACGATGTGCCCAGCTGTTCGGCTCCGAGAACGCAGACCCCACTGGCCCGGTAGCCCACCTCGGGACGGCTCTCCAGTGTGTTGAGCAGGTCGCCCACCGCCGGTGCGAACCCCACCACAAGCGTCCTGGTGAGCGCCCGCCCCTTGCTGCGCCCGGCATTGATGGCCTGTCTCACCACCCAGCGTTCGAGGAGCAGCACCGCCACCCCGACGGGCAGGGTCGTGACGAAGAGCCCTCGCGAAATCGAGGCCTGGAGGACGTAAGAGACAATCGCTCCAAACCCGAAAACCCACAGACTCGCTTCGACGACCTTGCGATACTCCTCCAGGCCCGCCCCGAGATTCCTGGTCGATCGGGACCCAGTGGCACCCAGCACGAAAACCCAGACGAGAATCGCCACGACGGCGACTGCCCGGTAGGAGAGGCCGACGGGGCCGCCAATCCGCGCGGACTCGGACACCCAGAACCCGACGGTCCCGCGCACCACCACGGCGATCACAATCAGGTCGGCACAGAACAGGATCGCGCCGACCTTGCGCTTCCAGCTGGCGCGCGTCTCCGCGTCGGCGTCTGGTTCCGACCATGGAAAAGCCAACTCGGGTGTTGAAGATCCCGTGGCCGATGGTGCGACGGACAAACCGGTCACCCTTCCTTGCCAGGACTGCCTTGAGCATTCCCACGAATCCGAACAGGCGATGCCGAACCTGTAATTCCGGGTACTCCTTCAGCTCACTCTTATAGGATTGTAAGAGATCATCAGACGGTTGAGTCAGTCGTGCGTGCGATCTTGGGAATCTTGGCACGAAGATGACATGCGTTACGCTCGCGTCGATGATCATCTGCGCATGCCTGGGTGTGATGTCCGGGGGCGTTGTTGCGTGAATCGCGTGTGATGTGCTGGCGGGGGAAGGCCC
>NZ_JBDNTB010000083.1:0-7550 GCF_047719395.1 Propionibacterium sp. | reverse complement strand
CGTGGCGCAGGCTCGGCAAGTTCGACAAGCCCCGGCCCGGTGAGACGGTGCGCTCGAAGATGGTCGGGGTGCGCCCGGCCTACGTGTGGGACGCCTCCCAGACCGCAGGCGACCACATCCCCGAGCCCCCACGCCCCAAGCTGCTGGAAGGCGAAGCCCCAGAAGGCTTGTGGGAAGGGCTCGCCGCGCAGGTGAAGGCCGCAGGGTTCGCCCTGACCGACGCCGCGTCGGCCTCGCTGATTCATGGGGCGAACGGGGTCACCGACTACCTCGCCCACACCGTGACCGTCCGGGCGGACATGGATGCGGCGGCGCGGGTCAAGACTCTGGCCCACGAGCTGGGCCATGTCCTGATGCATGGGCCGGACAATCAGGAGGCTCGGCAGCATCGCGGGATCGGCGAGGTCGAGGCAGAATCCGTCGCCCTCATGGTGGGCGCCGCGCATGGCATGGACACGTCGAGCTACACGATCCCGTACGTCTCCACCTGGGCCGCCCAGGTGGAGGGACGCGAGCCTGCCGAGGTTGTCAAAGCCACCGGCGAGCGCGTCCGGTCGGTCGCCCTGAAGATCCTGGATCAGCTCGACACCGCCCAGGTCGGCAACGGCACCCCACCCGGGCTCGAACGCGACACCCCCACCCGCGACGCCCCGAGACAGCCTGCTGCTGCGGATCGGGCGGCACCGGCACGGCGGGAACCGGTGCTCGCTGAGGCCAGGAGCCTGTGATGCCCGGCCTGTCCGCGTTCACACAGACGCTGATGCGCATGCCGCCTGGAGCCTCGACGGGCGAGGCGGCGATGGCGATGGCATCTGCTGGAATTCCCGTGTTCCCCGTCGCTGTCAACGGCAAGCAGCCGCTGACCCGGCACGGATTCCACGACGCCACCACGAGCCATGCTCAGATCCGCCACTGGTGGGCGTCGACTCCAGGGGCGAATGTCGGGATGCCTACCGGCGCCCGCTCGGGTGTCGTCGTGGTCGACGTGGATGTCCACGGGCCCGCCAACGGCTACGTCGCCTTGGATCGCTCCGACCGTGCCGGACTCTTGACGGGGTGGGAAGCCCTCATCCAGACGCCCAGTGACGGGCTCCACGCCTACTACCCAGCCACCCCGGGCACCGAACAACGCTCGTGGCAAGCCGCACGGGCAGGCATCGACTTCCGCGGCGACGGCGGTTACATCATCGCCCCTCCGTCCAGCAGAGTCATCGACGGCCAGCGCTGTTCCTATCGGCTGGAGCAGGTGACCCGCGACCAGCCGCAGCCACTGGATGCGAGGCGGCTGCGCCGTTTCCTCGATCCACCACCACCGCGGACACACGGCCCCCCGTCGCAGGCGATGGATCACGGGGTCGATGTTGAACGTCTCGCCGCCTGGGTCGGACGCCTTCAAGAGGGCGAACGCAATCACGGATTGTTCTGGGCCGCCTGCACCATGGCCGAACACCACGTCCCGCCGGGCCAAACTCTCGACGTGCTCACCACTGCCGGTGGTCAGGCGGGGCTCTCCGTGCGCGAAGTGACAGTGACGGTGCGTTCGGCCTACCGCACCGTCACCACCGCACCCACCAGCCTCAGTGCTGCGCCTGCGGCGTTGGAGCATCCGCCGCCCAGAGCGGCGAGCCCGGTTCGGAGCCTGCCATGAACGCGATCACGGGGCACCGCTGGGCGGTGATGACGGCGGTCGCGGGGACCGTGTTCATCGCCGCGGGCGCCTTCTGGTTGTCTTTCACCTCGCTCGCCGATCTCGCGCGGCGCTCAGGGATCGGGGCAGGGCAGGCGTGGGCGTGGCCGCTGATCGTGGACGGCATCATCGTCGTCGCCACCGTCGCCGTCGTCGCCCTGGCCGGAACTCGCACCTCCTGGTATCCCTGGGCGCTACTGATCGGCGGGGCCAGCGTCTCGGTGACGGCCAACGCCATCCACGCCGTCATCGCCGCCGACGCCGACGTCCCCAGCATTCTCGCCGGTGCCGTTGCCGCGGTCCCTCCCGTCGTGCTCCTGGCCATCACCCACCTGACCGTCATCCTCACCCGACCACCCGAACCTCACGCCACAGCGGAACCTCCCGATGCTGCGCTCCGCGCGTGGCCCGACATCGACGACGCAACGTCAGCGGACCTGGCCCGTCCCGAAATTCTGACGTCACCTGCGCCAACTTCCGACGACCCCAGCAGCGAACCCGCATCCATCAGCTACGTACTCGGCTTGGAGTCTTCGGCGGATCGACGCGAGCGCGCCGCGGCCCTGCACGAGTTGGGGTGGCCGAACAAGCAGATCGCCCGCCAGCTCGACGTCCACCCCTCCACGGTCGGCCGCTGGCTCACCGCCCACACCGTCGCAGACGCCCCAGTAGACGACGTGTCTGCCGACGAGACGGACACGAACGACATATCCGCGGGCCTGAGTGATCAGGCCCCCATCCACGAGGAGAAGTCATGAATACCGACGAGCAGACCCCAGACCCAATGATCGGGGACATCGCTGGCGCCACGGGCACACCGGACGCCATCGAAGCCAGCCACACGTCTCGCAGGGTCGATCCGGCCGTCGACCCCGCGCTGAGCCGAGAGCATCGAGTGGGGAGCGGGGTGGAGTGGGTGCGTCCCACCGACCTGATGGCCCGAACCGGCTCGCGCGTGGCGCGCGCGGGGATCGACTTCCAGGCCGACATGGCCCGCCGATCCCGCCACGCCGCCACCACGAGCGCACGAGCCCTGGCGGTACGAGCGCGCAGGCTCCCACCGGTCTCCGCGTTCGGCCGCGGGCACGCGGACCGCGCGACCACCCGCGATGCGGTCGGCATCCCCTGACCCCCAGCGGCCCGACCCGCAAGGTCGCCCGTTGCCCCGCTCGCTTGGCGGTGTGGGAGCCGGTGCGCACCTACGGGTCAAGGAGGTGCCAGCAACCATGACCACCACGATCACGCACCCTGAGCATGGCGAGGACTTCACGACCAGTGAGGGCCTGCGCCACGTCCTCGTCCGGCTCCACGAGGCGGGCCCTGCCAGCTGGGAGCACGACCCCACCGCCGGTGCACTCGTCGCCTTCGCGGCCGACAAGTACGCAGGGCTCGCCCGCAAACACGGGCTCGACCCGTGGGAGGCCGCCAGCGCCGCCTTCGAAGCGATGCGCAACGAATCCACCCGCACCGCGCGGGACCCCTGGGCCGTGGTCACCCACGCCGTCCAACTGTCCTGCATGGCCGAGGAACGCGGCCAAGGTCTGCTGTGCTCAACGCATCAGGCCCGGCGCCGCAAGTACGAGGATGTCCACGACCCCGAGAGAATGTCCGACCGGGAGACCCCACTGTCGGACTACCACCCTTCCTTCCACGTCTACGACCATATCGACGACCCCGACACCGAGGATGACCGTGACGACACCGGGCCGCAGGCCCAGGAGTTGTCGGCCCTGAACGCGGTCGATGAGTGCGTCGCGTTGTTCACCGGGCTGGGCTGGCCGCCCGACACGGCCCGGACCGCGATCCACTACGTGACCACCGCTCTCTCACGCACCCATTCCAGACTCTCCGCATACGAGGCGCTGCGCCACGACAAGTACGCCCTGGCGTTCCTGGACCTGACGCGCGACACCTGGGCGGTCCTGCTCCACGCCCTGCTCGGGAATCCTCACCCTGCCTTGCAGGCCATGCCTGCGGGGCGAGGGATTCTCATGCGCCTGGTCATCGGGGAACCCATCTGCTCGATCCTCCACGATGAAGACCTCATCCTCTCCATCGCCCTGGCGGCCCCAGGCAGGGCCAGGTGACATGCCATGGCCGCCACCGACGGGCACATCGAACTGGAACGGACCGTGAGTTCGATCCAGATCGGGGCACGCCACCGCCACGACCTCGGAGACCTCGACACCCTGGCCGCCTCCATCGACAGGTACGGGCTGCTCCAGCCGATCACCATCACCCCCGACGGCGTCCTCGTCTGCGGAGCGCGCAGGCTCGGGGCGATCAGGCAGCTCGGGTGGGACACCGTCCGAGTCTGGGTACGCTCAGGCATCTCAGACCCGCTCGCACACCTGCTGGCCGAGCAGGACGACAACGTGCTCCACAAGCCGCTCACCCAATTGGAGCAGGCCACCCTCTACCGGGAGATCACCGACCTGCTGCGCGAAGACGCTGAACGACGCCAAGAGGCGACGCGGTTCTCCAGTGAGCATCAGCCCGGAGACGACGGTCCCGCAAAATTTGCGGGACCGTCAGAGTCTTCTGGGGAGCGCAGGAAGCAGGCCGCCGACATGATCCCCGGCGGCGCCTCCTACGCCACGCTGGACAAGGTCACCTGGCTCCAAGACACTGCCAACGATCCCGGCCAGCCCGAGCAGGTCCGCCGTCAGGCAGAACTGGAGCTGGAGCAGATCGAGCAGGGTGCGGCCGTGCATCCGGCCTGGCAGCGGGTCCGCGACCTCACCACCACTGCCGCCACCTCCCGCTCACAGGACGCCGCGCGCCTGGCCGAGGAGGCGCTCGCCAAACTCCACGCCGAGCAGCGCACCGCAGGCAAACGCCGTTCAGCCTCGTCGCGGCCGAAGGCGCCCGTCGTTGAGGATCGGGAGGCGTGGCCTCCTCGCACGTTCGTCCACACCTGGCAGTCCTTCACACCTGGCTGGTGGGACCACTTCGACGTCGCGGTCCTGGTCGACAAGCTCACTCGCACCGAGATCGACGAGTTCTTCACGTTCGTCGATCAGGCCACGGCCTTCGCCGACCAGATCCGCACCGCCCTCGCCAGCCCCGCAGATGTCGGACAGCGGCCCAGGCTCACGGCCATCTGACGCGTCGGGGGCGCGTGGCGCACCTGCCGGTCATGAAGACACCTGCTGACGCACGTGCCCGGCGCCGACTCATCGCCCTCATCGCCACCGGAACCGCCGTGGTGTTGCTGGTGGTGTTCGGCGCCTACGGACTTCTCACCGGCCCCAACGGCGCGCCGACCGAGAGCCCGGCCCCGACACCGGCAGAACCTGCCTCCACGGCGCCATCACCCGAAGTTTCACAGGCCCCGTCGCGCCCGGTGGTGCCTCCGGTTCGGGCCAGACGGGACCCGGAGACGTTCGCGGGCAATGTCGCCCACGCCCTGTTCACCTGGGACACCACCACCGCGCTCATGCCCCTGGACTACACCGCCGCCCTCCTGGACGTTGGCGACCCGACCGGGGCCGAGCAGGCAGGACTCGCAGCCGACATCGCCACCTACCTGCCCACCCGTGAGGCCTGGGCCAAGCTGCGCCTCTACGCCACTGCTCAGACCCTCACCATCGACTCGATCCGGGTCCCGGACTCATGGGCGCAGGCCGTCCAACAGGCGCATCCCGGCCAGCTCCCCGCGGGTGCCACCGCCTACACGATCCACGGCACCCGCCACCGCGACGGCACCTGGAACGGGAAACCGACCTCGGCAGAACGGGACGTCGCGTTCACGCTGTTCATCGCCTGCCCGTCTGGTAGCGACTGCTACCTGCTGCGCCTGTCCGGGCTTGACAACCCCCTGAACTGAGAAGGGAGCTACGTCATGTTGAAGAAGCTCGCCATCCTCGCCGCCGCTCTCATGTTCCTTGGGCCCACCCTCGGACTCGTCGGCGTCGCTCTGGTCATGAACCCGGCCGCCAACGCCGCCTGCACCACCACCGGCAGCCCGGGCGTCAGCGTCGGGAACGTCCCGGATTCGCTGGAGGTGACCACCGCGGCTGGGGAGACATTCACGCTCAACCACCAGCAGCTCACCCACGCCGCGACCATCATCACCGAAGGCTCCACAATCGACGGCGTCACCCGCGACGGACTCCAGATCGCCCTCATGGCAGCGCTCACCGAGTCAACACTGCGGATGCTCGCCAACACCGGCACCTACCCCGAATCCGGGAACTACCCAAACGACGGGAACGGTGGAGACCACGACAGTCTCGGCCTGTTCCAGATGCGTCCCCAATCCGGCTGGGGCACCGTCAAGCAGCTCATGGACCCCACCTACCAGGTCAAGGCGTTCTTCGGCGGACCCAAAGGCCCCAACTACCCCTCGCCCCGCGGCCTGCTGGACATTCCCGGCTGGGAGCAGATGGGCACAGGAGAGGCCGCCCAGGCCGTGGAAGTCTCCGCCTTCCCCGACCGGTACGACAACTACGCGCCCGTCGCCGAGAAGATCCTCACCACCCTCACCCGTAGCGGGCGCGGCTCTGGCGCGAAACCGGCGGTGACGGGTGAGACCTCCCGGGTGGTCTTTCCACTTCCGGAGGGCACCTGGGTGCAGACCTCGAAGTTCGGGCCAAGGGTCGACCCGATCAACGGGGAATCCCGCATCCACTCCGGCATCGACCTCGCCGCACCGCAGGGCACGCCCATCATGGCCGCCGCCGACGGCACCGTCACCGTCGCCCGCTACACCGAGGCGGGCGGCGGGATCATCGTCATCGAACACCACATCGACGGCGCCACCCTCGCCACGGCGTACATCCACATGTGGGCAACCGGAATCCACGTCACCCCGGGGCAGAAGGTGACCGCGGGCCAGCACATCGGCGACGTCGGCTCCTCCGGGCACTCCACAGGACCTCACCTGCACTTCGAGGTCCGCCCTGGTGGCACCAATAGTGAGGCCGTCGACCCCGCCCCCTGGCTGAACCAGCACCACGCTGCGGACCTGCCCGATGCCACCGGCGGCACTGACAGCCACGGCTGCTCGACCTCCAGCACGGCGGGCGACCCCGCCGCCTTCCCCGGAGGAAACCCCGACAAGTTGGTGAATGATCCGACCACGGATGGGCAGATCACCGCGCGCATGGCCTACGTCATGGCCCAGACGAAGCAGGCCTTCCCCGACACCTCGTGGTCCTGCTACTCACCGCGCACCGGCACCAAGTCCGAGCACCCACTCGGTCGGGCCTGCGACATCACCTTCGGCAACCCCATCGGGAAACGCCCCACCCCGGCACAGCTGAAGGCCGGGTGGGAGGTCACCAACTGGGTCAAAGACCACGCCAAGACGCTCGGCGTCCAGTACCTCATCTGGCAGGGCACCATCTGGAACATCGACCGCGACGCCGAGGGCTGGCGCCCCTACAACGGCGGCGGCATGCACGACCCCACCGACATCACAGGCGGCCACTACGACCACCTCCACATCACCGTCAAAGAAGGAGCCCTGACATGAACGTGTTCCCCAACTTCGACGGCCTGAGCGGCGTCGGCGACCTCAAGACCGTCATCGGCGCCGCCCTCACCATCGTCCTGATCATCGCGGTCGTCATGATCATCGTCTCCGCCATCATCTGGGCCATCGCCACCGGAACCGGCAACACCAGCGTCGCCGCCAAAGCCCGAGCAGGCGTCCTCGTTGCCCTGGGCGCAGCAGTCCTCGCCGGGGCCGCAGTCGCCTGGATCAACTGGCTCATCCACCTCGGCCAGCAACTCTGACCGCCACGCCACCGCCCCCCCCCGCCCGCCCCGCGGGGGGGGGGGGTGGGGTGTGTGGGGGCGTGGGGGTGCGCCTGCTGGTGGACCCGCATTCCTCTGCCCCCCCCCCCCTGGGGCCGGC
>NZ_JBDNTB010000082.1:0-7713 GCF_047719395.1 Propionibacterium sp. | reverse complement strand
CTCCTCGAGGCCGGAGGATTCAGACCCCAACTACACCCTCAATCGTGAAGAGCCAGATTCTGGGCAATAATCGGCGCCGATCGAGGGAATCGCAGTGTCAGCTCACGCAAGAAGGCATCTCGCCTAAACATTACACGTTCAATGACTTCTGAAGAGATGTTTTCGTCAAGAAGGTACGCCTGGGTGAGGATTTCACTAAGACCTAGGAGCTTTAATGGCTCCGCGATTGTCTTTCCGCCGATATAGTTGCTAACAAATGGATGGGCTTGGTTCAGCACAACTGCACGCCGCGACGGGTCATAGACCGCAATCGGCTCAGTCGAGTCATAGTTCTCGAGGAGCACACTGTCGATGACGTCTCCGCCCTCCGTGAGTGTCTTTTTGGCATCCTCGATTCCTGCTTCGTCAAGACCAAGACTGCGAGCCACTGCCGGTTCGCCTGATATTGCTCTTTGCAGCATTCGTCGCAGCGGTCCTTGGCTGAGCGCCGTGCTTGGCTTAGCGAGACGGCCGTCCCTAGCAAGATTTGAGATTATATCGCCATCATCTTGTTCAGTGGATTTAGCGCGAGCCTTATTAAATACTGCAAGCAGATAGTTCTTCAATTCCTGCAGCGACTCGGATTCCTTGAGGTTCTCGCGAGCACTCGCGACCTGATCGTCAAGGTCGTCTGCATTTACTTCCATACGAAAGCGGGTTAGCGTACCATGTCGAAGTTCCGGACCTAAGGCGAAATCCGCCTCGTAAAGATTAATGAGTCTGCCACGGACTCTTACAAAGAAGCCATGGCTTCGGGCTAGGTCCTCACTCCGCCCACGCTCAAGTGGCTGCTTGTAAAGCGTTGCTCGTCCCCACACAGTCCCCGCTTTCGGGAGACGAACAGCAGGGACTGTTACGGACTCTCCTGATTTGTCCGTTTCGATCTCGATCGACTCCGCAGGGCCCCATGGTCGTTCGATACTCTTCGGTAGTGTTTTGTCATCTTTCCCGACGGTGAATGTCCACAACTCTTCACCATCAACTTTGGATGACATGATTTGCTCGTCATTCATCCAAAGTTGAAACTCAGGGTTCAGCGGAAGTGCACTGCGTAGAACCCATCGCAAGCGACCAAGCTTTATTTCACGTGCAGTTGGCTTGAGGCTGGAAAGTAGCGCAGCTGTCCAGTGTTCCAGCTTAGGGAGAGCTTCAAGGGCCTTTGTCTTTCCGGCGACAGCCGTGCCTTCAAGGGCACGACCGACTGCCTCTATCGCCTGGTTTTCCGTGAGACGAACCACATCGAGGGAAAGGTCAACGCCGTCGAGCATCTCGGTGCCCGGCGCGACGCGCCCATAGTCCATCGTAACGGCCAAGTACTCGTTGCCTCTATGAACTATATAGGTCAGTTGCTTTGCGAGCACATAGGTAGCCAGCTTGCCGATTCCAAATTTACCAACTGGCCTCTTACGGCCCGGAGGCGGAGTTCCGCTCCTTTTACGTGATTCGCCAATCTTCCATAGGTCGGCAAGTCCTTCGAGTGTCATACTCTCACCATCGTCGATGACGAGTAGAGTGGCATTTTTGTCTGAAAGATCAGATGCAAGATAGACCCACACCTCGCGTGCGCCGGCGTCGTAAGAGTTGGTGATCAGCTCTTCGAAGGTCTTGTTGGGGGAGCTGTACAGCCCCTCTGAGAAGCGCTCAATAATGCCGTACGACAGTTTCACCGGAATTTGACCTACATGATCATCACTTCGGACAATATCGACTATTCCGACTGTTCCGCCGTCAATACTAGATGCGGCTTCGCCGGTGGCGGCGCCTGCGTTGACCTCTTCATGACTCTCGTCTTCGATAGTAGTGGACATGAGCTTTCTCCTCACTCCTTCACAACTGTGAGCACTACTTCTGTCCGCATTCGTTTGGCCATGGACGATGTCTTGTCTCTGGTCCGGATCGGAAGATAACGCCGGTTTTCGGGGAGGTCTCGTTCGGAGCGGTTGATTGATCGGAAACCTGAGCCCTCGTAGGCCAGTCTCACAAGAGCATCGTTCTGGATGTAATTTCCTCGAAGGGTAGAGTTACCTATTACTGTCACGACTTCTGCTCCGGACTTACAAACGCGGTTCAGCTCGCGAGAGAAAAGAACAAGATCTTGGGAGTAGCGGGTAATTGTCGCGAGGGGAAGCCGATCGGGCGCATCCACGGATGCTTTTATGAACTGAACCATATCCTCGATCTGTTTGAGGGCATCAGTATGGAGTGCTCGTTCAGCCCCGATACTATTCGAGCGAATTTGCCGCAGCTCTGGAATGGTGTACCCAAACCAGATCAATGACATCTTGTGTCCGCGAAGATAGTCAATCGCATTGAGATATGGCGGTGATGTAATAACGAGGTCAACCGATGAGTCATGGAGATCAAGCGCCCGGGCGTCTCCGATACGAACATCCACCTGTCCAATAATGGATCGATTATCTAACAGCTTCTTAAGATTGGCAACCGACCTTGTAAACCCCCGATATACGTCATAACTAGATTCGGTCTCCACGCGGTGAGGTCTGCTGTGCGATGTGTCAGCCGCCAGCGATGCTTTAGGCGTCTTTGTGACAATGGTCCGGCTCAACGCCACTTGGAGTGCCTCACGAATGCCGTCATCGCTAACCTCGTCCAATTCCCTTGAGAGTCGGGTAAGTTGTTTGCGTTGCGGTGCCGCAAACCAGTATTCAGCGAATTTTCTGGTCTCTGGGTCGTCCCATCGTGGGTCGTCCGTGTGCGAGGCTTTCGCTCGTGCACAGATACGTTCGGCCTCGGCTGTGATTTCCTCTGTATTGACAGCCCGGGTCGCAACCGAACTCATGAGGACGGCGAGGGGATCGACATCGAACCCACGTGCTGCGTAGCCTCTGTCAGCTGCTGCGGTGAGTACCGTCCCTGATCCACACATCGGGTCAAGTACCACCCGGTTCGCGTTGCCCTCGGTGGAGTCCAAGTGCTCGATGGCAATGTCAGGCGCCATTCTGGCAGGGAACGGGTGGATTGTCTTTGCACCCATACCCATCAGCACCCCTTCGACTCGCATATCCTGACAAGAGCAGGCATGCTCCAGGCACCTTCATCATCCCAGGCGCACAGGCTCCAAGCTAATAAAGAAGCCTGCCAGTATGTCCGAGCGTAGCGGTATCCACCGACACGCTCTTGACTTTGTTTCAGGCGAGCTGGACCGGGCTGATGGCTCGGACTCGGAGGAACTTGAAGACGATTCGGCGAAGAGCGAAACCAACCGACAGAGTCATCTTGGGCTGCTCCCTGCACCCCTGACGATTCTAGTGCAGATCGCATGGGTGCACGAGCGTGATCGTGATCGTGAACGGCACACGGCAGTCGAGCACTATGCCGACACGCTCAGAGACTCAGACTCGGTGTCGATCGGACCTCGGGCGCTGACTGCATCGGTTCTACCGCCTGATGATCATCCACGATAGCTCGGACTCGTCTGAGAGCGCTGCGCGCTCGGGCCGCGTCGATCTTCCGTTTGACGTTGTTGTTCTCAGGCTCAGGTCCAAGTGGATATTGATTATCGCTGATCTGGTATCGGTCGCGGTAAGCAGCGATAGTGTGCGCGGCGGCGAGCCACGCAGCCTGCTCTCTCTGCCCAGCAGGCTTGGGCCCGAGCTGTTCAATCCACGGTTCACAGTTCGCCATAACCTGATTGAGCAGCGTGGCGGCGCGCTGCTCAATCAGGTCTTGCCGCTCAGTGAGTGCCTGGCGCATGTCGGAGTTCATGGGTCCGCTGGCGGTAGGGACGAGGCCGGCGATGAGGCGGGGTGGCTTGCGGGTGCGGCCCGAGCCTGCGGGCCGAGCGGTGGCGCGGGCGAGACGGGCGTGTAGGACGCTGGCGATGTCGTCGGCATCTTCGAAGCCCCGAACTTGGACAAGGCGTGGGAGCAGCTGGTCGAGGTTGTGGTGGTTGGCTTCGGCGTTGCGCAGTTCCGCCGACAGGGCGCCGTAGGCGTCGGAGACGAGGATGTCCTCGATCTGCTCGCCGGTGAGCCCGGATTTGGCGAGGAGGGTGTGCCAGTGGTCGGCTTGGGCTTCCTGGGCGATGGTCTCATATTCGGCGGCGAGCTGGCCGATGGAGCCCCAACGGTCCTGCTCGGCGGCAAGGGCTTGGTGGGCGGAGGGTTCGGCCCCGACGTGCTGGAGGATGCCGAGCAGAACCGTGCGGGCGGTGGCGTCGGGGTTGTCGCCGGGGTGCGCCTGGGCGTGGTCGTCGTCGGGCCGGTCGATGGCGACGTAGACGTGGTTCTCCTCGCGGCCTCGGGTCATGGCGACGTACAGGTTCTCCCGGGTGGTGGTGCTGGTGACGACGACATGGGAGGTGTCGGTCGTGACGCCCTGCGCGCGGTGGGCGGTGACCGCGTAACCCAAATCCAAGTGCTTGGCGACGTATGAGGCGGGCAGGACGATGGAGCCGCCGAACCGGCGACTGGTCTGCCGGATGGTGACAGACCCGTCCTCGCGGAGCTTGGTGACGGTCCACCGGTCCCCGTTCCGCACCCACGAGCTGCCGGAGCGTAGGCGGCGGTCGTTGCGGCGGGTGATCACGAGGTCGCCCTCACACACGGCCGTCCCGTCATGCAGGGGCAGCTCACGCTCGGGGTTGACGGTGCCGTTGATGATCCGATCCGCCCTGGCTCGCTGGTTGAGGGCGGTGACAGCCTGCTGGGTCTCGGCCACGAGGATCGAGGCCTTGCCTGCGGTCTGGTCGGCGTGCCAGGCAGTGTAGGCGGCATCCATGGCCTGTTCCTCCTCGGCCCCGTGAACCCGCCCGTGGTCGATGAGCGTGTCGATCGCGCTGGTGCGCCCGTGGCGCAGGTCAAGCGAGCTGGTCTTCTCCCACGCGTGGATGAACCGGTGCACGTCGGTCAGTTCGGGCGCATCCCCGCGCGCGTTGACGAGCATCGCGAACGCGCCGCCCGCATCCACGGATTGCAGTTGCGCCCAGTCACCCACCATCAGGACTTTCGCATCCTGCCGCTCAGCCTGCTCGGTGATCTGATCGAGTGTGAACGTGCCCGCCAGGGAGGCCTCGTCGATGATGACCAGCTGGCCAGGGGTGAAGGTGGCTCCCGTCGTGTGGAAAGTGTGCAGCCACTTGGCGGTGTTCTCCGTGCCGATCCCCAAATCATCGGAGAGCACTTGAGCCGCGACCGCTGACGGGGCGAGCCCGACCACACTGCCCTTGCCGTGCTCCGTCTCCCATGCGCGGCGCAGCGCGTTCATGGCCGTGGTCTTGCCCGCTCCGGCCGGCCCGACGAGCACGTCCACGACCCGTCCCGAGAGCGCTATCGCGGTCAGCGCGGCGGCCTGATCCTCCCCAAGCAGGCGGCTTTCCCTATCCGGTTTGCCGGTGACGGCCTCGATGGTCTCCAATGGAACGGTGTGAGCCATGGTGTTCTCGGCGCGGTTCAGGAGCCGGTCTTCAGCTTGAATCAGGTGTTCGGAGGAGAACACGGTCGAGGCATAGGGGCGGAAGCGCGACGAGCCGTCCGGGCGGCGGAACTGTGCCGGGCTGACCGCCAACTCCGGCGGGGTCAACCGCAAGGACGCCTGCTCGGCGGCGTCCACGACCATCCCGGTGATGGCCGTGCGGTCCGTGGTCGAGGCGAACCGCAACCCCATCAACTGCCGTGACGCTTCGGCGTGCAGGTTCCAGCGCGTCCACGTCGAACGCTTCTCACCCACCACGCCCGTGACCGCCTGGCCGATCTGCCCGATGGTATCCAAGGGAATGTCGTCGGCCCGCACCGTTGCAAGCAGCACCTCGCCGGCCGTGAGTGCCTGCGCCCAGGTGGTGGCGTCCTGGCCGAGAACTTGGGTGGCGCGTTGCCGCCACTCGGTGGTCAGGTCGGCCAGGGAGCGTACGTCCTTGTCGGGGCGGGTCGCCAGGGTGGCTTGCGCGCGGAGCTTGAGCACGGTGCGTGCGTTGGGTTGGCGTCCGTGCCGGGTCACGTAGGCGTCGATGAGGCGGTTCTTCTCCTCCTCGATGAACTTCGAGCGGCTGGAGAACTCGCCGATCAGCTCCTCGGGGACGCCGGTGATCTCCCACGCCGGGTTCCGGTCGCGGCCCCGCTCCCGTATCTCCCATCCAAGACCGAGGGTGCGGGTCAGATGGTCGGCCAGGACCGCGTTGTACATCTCCGAGACCGCCACCACCGCCCGGTGCATCGGGCGGCCATCCAACGTCCGCCACTTGCCATCCTGAACGGTCTTGACCTTGTTGCTGATGACGACATGCGTGTGCAATTGCGGGTCGTGGCTACGTGAGTCGTAGTGGTCGAACGCGGTTGCGGCCACACCCATCACATCGACCTGCGCAACCGCGCCGTCAGGGCCGGTTGCACCCACACGGGTTGCCGCAACCTCCCCCTCGATCAGCTCTACCATCTCCGCAACTGCCGCGTGATGCGCCGCCGCAATCAGGGATTGCGTGCCCGCGTCCGCAACCGCCCAGATCGCCGACACGCTTTTGGGCACGCTGAACGTGTAGTCGAAGCCCGCAACCGCCCGACGCGTCCCACGCTCCTTCTCCTCGGCCTCAATCTGGGCGACAAGCTCCGCCCGATACTCCGGATCGAGGCTCGGCCCGAGCCGCCTGACTCGCTCCTCGACGCGCTCGGACACGGTGGCGAACTGCTGATACGCCCGGCCAAGCGGTGCGCCCATCAACGGGTCACGGCCCATACCAATCAGGAGTTGAAGCTGCTGCTCCGACACCTGCGACCCAGCCGCCAGACTCCCCGTACCGAAGGCCGCGATCCCCGAGCCAAGCCAGAAGCCCGGCGGACTGCCCACCTCCGCGTAATAACGAGTCAACGGCGTGGACAGATTCCGGTCCCCGTCGCCGGCGGCCACCGACTTGAGCAGATACTTGTAACCGTCACCAGCACTCATCACGCGCATCGAAACCGTCATCGACCCACCTCCCTCACGGAAGGCAGGTGGGATGCGAGGCCCAGATCAGACGGTCAGCCCTGGGCGACGAAACTCAGGCGAACCTCTTCTGCAAGACGTGTGGCAGCTCAAGAGAAGGCGCTGAAGTCGTGCCGGCTAGCTCAGGACTGGCGGCGAGACGGGCGGCCCAGGAGACCGTCAATCGTGGAGGATTAGCGACGAGTCAGCGCGGGCACATCGCCGGCCTAACGGAAACGGAGGAGGGCTCACACACCTGACTGATGACCAGCCTGGGAGCAGTGCGTATGAAAGCGCTGTCGATAGTCTCCCGTAATTAGGAATCTTCATGTACGACAACAATCACTCGTCCCGGCTTCAGATCGGATCACTGTTCAGCGGGTAAGGGCGCCGGGGCCTCACCGCCCGTCTATCCGCACATCACTGTCCGACAGCACCGAACCCGGGTGATACACCGCCGTTGACGGGCACGACGTCGAGACAGCATCATGCCCCGCATTCGCTCGGGCCTCTGGTCGTCCATTGCCAAGGTCATTGATGCCCTCCAGCCCGAGTGTGTCCATTGAGACCGTCCGCGAACCACAACCACAACCACAACCTGACCTTCAACGCAGGGAGATCACGATGAGCAACGAAATCCTGACGCCGCAGCCCCGCGGATGCAACTCGCCGCAATGGAACTTGACTTAGGACAATGGCTCATAGGGGCTCATCCCAATCGAGGGTGTAGTTGGGGTCTGAATCCGCCTGTCTCGAGCA
>NZ_JBDNTB010000081.1:0-7760 GCF_047719395.1 Propionibacterium sp. | reverse complement strand
GGGGGGGGTTTTGGTTAAACACACACCCCCCCCCCCCGGGGCCGCGCCACCGCCATGCCCCCGCGTGCCTCGCCGCCGTGCCGCCCGGGCACGGCTTGGCCGAATCTTGACCAACATGTGGGGAAGCTTGACCAAAGCAAGGGTCGTGTCTTGAGCGAGGACCGGCAGTGTTGTGGGTGAGGGCAGCACAGCCCCAGGCACACAGGAGAAGCCATGTACACCAGCCCCGACCAGACCCCCCGTTCCTTCGCCACCACGCCGCGTGAACCCCTCACCGGACCCGTGCTGGACCAAGACCCCGCCGCAGTGGGAGGACAGCCGCTCCAGCCGCACGGCGGCCACCAGCACGGCGCCGCCCACCAGCACGGCAAGGGCCACCACCTGATGCACCTGCTCATGTGCGCACCGATGCTGCTCGTCGTGGGCGCCTACCTGTGGGCGGGCCGTTCCAGCATCGGGGCAGGAGGGGCGCTGGCCGCCCTGGTGCCGGCCATCGGCTGCATGGTCATGATGGGGCTGATGATGCGCATGATGGACCACGGCTCCCGTCACTGACCACCACCCCGCGGCCTACCCGCCCGCGACACCCGCATCGAGGAGCAACCATGAACCACTCGGCCACCACCGCAGCCATCCACGACCAGACCATCGCCACCCACTACACGTGCCCCATGCACCCGGAGGTCACCAGCGACCAGCCCGGACGCTGCCCGAAGTGCGGCATGTTCCTCGAGGCCGCCGCGGCCCAGGACGCCGCCGCCCCGCCCCTGCAGCTGGTGGCCGAGCCGCAGGACACCGGCACGTGGACCTGCCCGATGCACCCCGAGGTCACCAGCGACCAGCCCGGACGCTGCCCGAAGTGCGGCATGTTCCTCCAACCCGCCGACGGCGGGGACGCGCCGGCCGCCCAGCAGCACGATCACCAGCACGCTTCCGGCCACCAGCACGCTTCCGGTGAGCAGGTGGGGACAGTGGCGCACGACGGGACCCGTGCGGGGAGCTGGACCTGCCCGATGCACCCGGAGATCCGCCGTGACGGGCCCGGCGACTGCCCGATCTGCGGGATGGCGCTCGAACCGGTCTCCGCCGGGCTGGACGACGGCCCGAACCCTGAGCTGGTCGACATGCGGCGCCGGTTCCGGCTCGCGGCGGTGCTGACCGTGCCGCTGGTGGTCCTCACCATGGGCCCGCAGCTGGTGCCGGCGATGCGCGGGCTGCTGCCCGCCACCGTCGCCCCGTGGGTGGAGCTGGTGCTGTCCGTGCCGGTGGTGTGGTGGGCGGGCTGGCCGTTCTTCGTGCGCGGCGCCAAGTCGGTGGCCAGCCGCCACCTGAACATGTTCACCCTGGTGTCGCTGGGTGTCGGCGCGTCCTGGCTGTACAGCCTGGTCGCGGTCCTGGCGCCGGGGCTGTTCCCGGCGAGCATGCGCGGCGCTGACGGGCGGATCGGCACCTACTTCGAGGCGGCCGCGGTCATCGTCACCCTCGTGCTGCTCGGCCAGGTCCTCGAGCTGCGGGCCCGTGACCAGACCTCCGGGGCGATCCGCGCGCTGCTGGACCTCTCACCGGCCACCGCCCACCGCATCGAGGCCGACGGCACCGAGACCGACGTGCCGGCCGCCGACCTGCAGCTGGGCGACCGGTGCCGGGTGCGTCCCGGCGAGAAGGTGCCCGCCGACGGCACCGTCGTCGACGGGCACGCCTACGTGGACGAGTCCATGATCACCGGCGAGCCTGTCCCCGTCGACAAGAACACCGGTGACCGCGTCATCGGCGGCACCATCGCCAACGGCGGCAGCATGGTCGTGGAGGCCACCGGCCTGGGCGCCGACTCCACCCTGGCCCGCATCGTCGACCTGGTCTCCCAGGCGCAGCGGTCCCGCGCACCCATCCAGGGTCTGGTCGACAGGATCTCGGCCGTGTTCGTGCCGGTCGTCATCGTCATCGCGCTGGCCGCCTTCGGGATCTGGTTCGCGGTCGGGCCGCAGCCGCGGCTGCCGTTCGCGATCGTCGCCGCCGTCAGCGTCCTGATCATCGCCTGCCCCTGCGCGCTGGGCCTGGCCACCCCCATGTCGATCATGGTCGGTGTCGGCCGCGGCGCCGGCGAGGGCGTGCTGGTCAAGAACGCCGAGGCGCTGGAGCGGCTGCAGAAGATCGACACCCTGGTGGTCGACAAGACCGGCACCCTCACCCAGGGCCGGCCCAGCCTGGTCGACCAGCAGGCGGTCGACGGCCACGACCCCGCGACGGTCCTCGCGCTGGCCGCCGCCGTCGAGGCCGGCTCCGAGCACCCGCTGGCGCGGGCCGTGGTCGACGCCGCCCGCGAGGCGGGCCGGCCGGTGGCTGCGGCCGTCGACTTCGCCGCCTTCCCCGGCGGCGGGGTCAGCGCCACCGTGGACGGCCACCACGTGGTCGTCGGAAGCCCCGCCTTCCTCGACACCCAGGCCATCGACACCCACGCCCTGGCCCCCGTGGTGGAGGCCTACCGCCGCCGCGGCGCCACCGCCATCGTCGTGGCCGTCGACGACCGGCCCGCCAGCGTGCTGGCCATCGCCGACCCCCTCAAGCCGACCACCGCCGGCGCGATCGAGGACCTGCGACGCCGCGGCATGAGGGTCGTCATGCTCACCGGCGACAACGCCACCACCGCACGGGCCATCGCCGACGAGCTGCACATCGACGAGGTGATCGCCGACGTGCTGCCCGACCAGAAACACGGTCACGTGCAGGCGCTGCAGGCCCAGGGCCACAAGGTCGCCATGGCCGGTGACGGCGTCAACGACGCGCCCGCCCTTGCCGCGGCCGACGTGGGCGTGGCCATGGGAACCGGCACCGACGTGGCCATCGAGAGCTCCGACGTGACCCTGCTCGGCGGCGACCTGGCCGCCCTGGTCAAGGCCCGCGACCTGTCGGTCGACACGATGCGCAACATCCGCCAGAACCTGGTGTTCGCGTTCATCTACAACGTGGTCGGCATCCCGCTGGCCGCCGGGGTGCTGTACCCCGCCTTCGGATGGCTCCTGTCGCCCATCATCGCGGCAGCAGCCATGGCCCTCAGCTCGGTCAGCGTGATCACCAACTCGCTGCGCTTGCGTCATCACCGCTGACCGACCCCCAGGCTGGGGGGCCCCCCCCCCCCGGGGGGGGGCCCCGGGGGGGGGCCGGCCCACAGCCACCTGGGCGCACCAGGGCCCCTCACCCCGCGGCGCGCGGCCGGCTCCCCCCCCCCCGCGCGGGGCGGGCCCCCCCCCCCCCCCCCCCCCCGGCGGGGGCCCCCCCCCCCCGGGGGGGGGCGCCCCAGCTGTGCGTCCAGCCAAACGAAGACTTGAGCGAACCTTGACCGTCACGGCAGTCCCGCCACAACCTGCGCCGGCCACAGTGGGGCCATGAGCACCTTGCACCACGCCCCCGCCCCGGGCCCATCGGGCATGGCGCCGGCCGGATGCGGACGGCGGAACGACCTCCACGCCGGGTTCGGCCAGTGCGTCCCCACCACGGGGACGACGCGATGAGCGGCCTGACGCGCCGTGCGCTGTTCGGCCGCGCGTCGCTCGCCCTGTCCGGGGCCGGGGCGGCGGCCGCGCTCGCGGGCTGCTCCTCCAGCACCGGTGTGAGGGCCGAGGACGGTTTCGCCGCCGGGGACGGCACCGTCACCCTCGTCGACCCCGCCCAGCGCACGCCGCTGCCCAGCCTGTCGGGCACCACCCTGGACGGCAACCCGCTCGACCTGTCCCAGTACAAAGGAAAGGTCATCGTGCTCAACGTGTGGGGCTCCTGGTGCCCGCCGTGCCGGCACGAGGCCCCGCAACTGGTCGCGGCGTCAGCGAAGACCACGGGAGTGGCGCAGTTCGTCGGTATCGACACCCGCGACACCAACAAGGCCGCCGCGCAGGCGTTCGTCCGCAACGCGAGGATCGGCTACCCGAGCCTGTACGACCCCGACGGTGCGCTGCTGCTGCGGCTGCGGTCCGTGCCGCCGAAGGCGATCCCCAGCACCCTGGTCGTCGACCGGCAGGGACGCCGCCGCGCGGGTGCTCGGGGAGGTGCGTGCCACCACGTTGGTGGCCATGGTCCACGATGTCGCGGCGGGCAGGTGACGCCGCTCGACGTCCAGGCAGCGCTCTTGGCAGCCCAGTACGGGACGCCCATCTGAGGACGGGGCGCCATTGCTTGCTATTTAGGTAAGGCTTACCTAACTTGTTCTCATGAGCGCTGCTGCCCTGCCTTCCGCCCGGGTCCGCTCACGGGGGCGCCTGTCCGCGCTGTGGGGGCCGGGCCTGATCGTCATGCTCGCCGACACCGATGCTGGATGCCTGATCACCGCGGCCCAGTCCGGCGCGCAGTGGGGGTACGCGATGGTGCTGCCCCAGATCGCCCTGATCCCCATCCTGTTCATGGTCCAGGAGATCACCGTCCGACTTGGTGTGGTCACCGGCAAAGGGCACGGCACCCTCATCCGTGAGCACTTCGGCACGGGATGGGCATGGTTCTCCGGCGCCACCTTGTTCATCTCGGCGATCGGCGCCCTGCTGACGGAGTTCGTCGGCGTGGCCGGCGTGGGTGAACTGTTCGGCATCCCCCGCACCGTCACGATTCCCGTGGCGACCGCTGCACTGGTGGGAGTCTGTTTCACGCGCGGGTACGCGCGGGTGGAGCGGATCGGGATCGTCGTCGGGCTGGGGGAGCTGGCCTTCATCCCGGCGATGCTGCTGGCCCACCCGCGCTGGTCGGACCTGTCCCACGGCCTGCGCCAGTTCCCGGTGCACCATGCGTCCTACCTGTTCCTGCTGGCCGCCAACATCGGTGCCGTGGTGATGCCGTGGATGATCTTCTACCAGCAGAGCGCGATCGTGGACAAGGGCCCGCGGCGCGACCAGCTGGCGGATGAGCGTCGGGACACCGCTGTCGGGTCCGTGTTGACCCAGGTGATCATGATCGTCGTGGTGGTCGCCTTCGCTGCCACCGTGTTCACCACGCGGCGAGGCGCCCCGCTCAACAGCGTGGCGGACCTCGCGCATGGCCTGGCGCCGGCGACGGGTACCGGTGTCGCCGATGTGCTGGTGGGGGTTGCGGTGCTGGGCGGCGCGCTCGTGGCTGCACTCGTGGTGTCCCTGGCCGGGTCGTGGGGGCTGGCCGAGGTGCTGCGGTGGCGGCACAGCCTCAACGAATCCCTCAACCGGGGCAACTGGAAGTTCTACGCCGTCTACATCCTCGCCCACGTGGTCGGGGCTGTGCTGGTGCTCGCCAGCGTCGACCTCGTCAGTCTTGCGGTGGACGTCGAGGTGATGAACGCGCTGCTGCTGCCCGTCACGCTGACCTTCCTGCTGCTGCTCGAGGCGAAGGCGCTGCCCGCAGAACACCGCATGCACGGCCCCTATCGCTGGGTGTGCACTGGGCTTTCCGTCGTCGTGATCGGTTTCGGGCTGTACATGATCCCCCAGGCACTGGGCTGGTGAGCCGCCGAACGCGCGGCTCGTCCCCCTCGACCGGTCCACTGCGCTGGCGCTGACGACACCACGTGGTGGAGCACCGGATGGCCGGCGTGGGATTGAGCAAACCTTGACCGTCGCGGCAGGGCCGCCGCAACATGCGGCGACGAGTGTGGAGCCGTGAAAACGTTGTTGAACGCGCCGGGCACGACCGGCGCCCCCACCCCGGCCCCGTTGGACGTGACGCTGGTCAGCGCACCGGGCTGCCACCTGTGCGAGGACGCCCGCGGCGAGTTGGGCCGCCGCGCCACCGCCGGGCAGGTCGCGGTGCGCGAGGTCGACGCGGAGTCCGACGAGGGCCTCGACCTGGTCACCCGCCACCGCCCGGCCCTCTTCCCGCTGGTCTTGGTCGATGGCGAGTTCTTCAGCGCCGGCAGGCTGCCGCGCCGCAAGCTCGACAAGCTCACCAGTAGCGCCGGGCGGCGATGATGGGAACCGACCTGCTCGCCACCGGCAGCATCCTGGCCGCCTTCTTCGCCGGCATGGTCGCACTGTTCGCGCCCTGCTGCATCGTGTTCCTCGCGCCCTCCTACCTCGCCGCGGCAGTCAAGAACAACCGCTGGCGGCTGCTGCCGCTGACCTTCGTGTTCGCTGCCGGGCTCGCCGTCGTGCTGGTGCCGATCACCCTGGGCGTCAGCCTCATCTCCGGCGCCATCGCCAAGTACCACCAGCCGCTCTACTGGGCCGGTGGGCTGCTGATGATCGGCCTCGGCGTCCTGGCCCTGTCCGGGCGGATGTGGTCGATGCCGTCCATGCTGCGCGCCCCAGCCACCGGCCGCGGCGACTCGGCCACCTTCTTCAGCCTCGGCGTGTTCTCCGGCATCGCCTCCAGCTGCTGCGCCCCCGTCCTGGCCGGAGTCATGACCCTCTCGGCCCTGTCCAGCAATCCTGTCGGTGGGCTGATGCTGGGGCTGGCGTTCGTGTTCGGCATGGTCATCCCGCTGTTCGTGATGGCGCTGGTGTGGGACGCCGCGAACCTCAGCCAGCGCCGCTGGGGCAAGGCGCATCCCCTCCACCTGCGCATGGCCGGACGCGACATCCACACCACCAGCATCAACCTCCTCGTCGCCGTCGCCTTCTGGGTGATGGGCATCTGGGTCATCGTCCTCGCCCAGGCAAGGACAATGACCGGCCCCGGCAACTGGTTCCAGCGTGCCGCCGGCGCCTGGGTCAGCGACACCGCCCGCCGGATCCTCACCGTGCTCGCACCCATCCCCGACCCGGTCCTCGGCCTGGCGCTGCTCGCCGTCGCCGCCGCGTTCGTCTGGTTCACGCTGCGCGAGCGGCGCCACGACACGCACACCCCCACCGGTTCCGCGGACCACGCCCACTGCCACGACCAGCACCACACCAACGTCAGGACACCCGCATGAGCACCACGCGCAACCCCCGCACCAGCAGCCGCCGCGAACAGCTGCACCAGCAACAACACGCCGATGCGCTGGCCCAGGCCAAACGGCGCCGCACCCGCCGGCTGCTCGGAGCACTCGCCGCCGTGATCGCGGTCGTCATCATCGGCCTCGGCCTGTGGAGCGCGCGACCGAAGAACGGCGCAACCAGCGGCACCGCACCCCAGTTCAGCCTGACCACCACCGCCGGAACCACGGTGTCCCTGTCCGACTACAGGGGCAGGCCCGTACTGCTGTACTTCAACGAGGGAGCAGGCTGCGGAGCCTGCACCCAGCAGATGGCCACGATCGAGAAGGACCCGGCCTTCCAGAAGTCCGGCATCACCGTGTTACCCATCGTCATGAACACCAAGGCCCAGATCCAGCCCGACCTCGACACCTACGGCGTCAAGACCCCCTACCTGCTCGACGACGGCACCGTCTCCAAGGCCTACGACACCTTGGGCAAAGGCATGCACGCCGACCTGCCCGGCCACGGCTTCGTCCTCATCGACAAGTCGGGCAACAAGGTCTGGCAGGGCGACTACCCCTCCATGTGGATCGACCCCCACGACCTCCTGACCACCGCCAAGAGCCACCTCAGCAACTGACCGCCCAACCAGACCATCCGACCGCAGGGCCGGCGTGCACGCTCTACCCGGCCCCGCCGGTCACACGCCTGGACACCGCGGTTCGGGTCTGGGGAGACGGCCGTGGTGGTTGGCCATCCTGCGTCATGCGCCGTCCCCGCACTGGGCCTCTTTCGGTCATTTCCCGACGATGCCCGACAGTGAGCGCGCGAGCCCTCAACGCTGTGACGCCACTGTCGGACTGGGCCGCCCCCTTCATTCGGTCCGGTCGCTGTGCGAGTCGTCGGTTTCCGATT
>NZ_JBDNTB010000080.1:0-7916 GCF_047719395.1 Propionibacterium sp. | reverse complement strand
GGGGGGGCCCCGCTGCTCCTGAACGCCCCCCCCCGCCGCCCCGGGCGGGGGGGCCTGCGTGCCCGAGCCACCCCAACGAGGGGGTGGCCACCCCAACGGCCCCGGGCCGTTGCGGGCGGGGGCCCTTCACGTCAATTCATCGTAGTACTCAGTGACCGCTCGACAGCTTGTCGCGCAGCGCCTGCAACGCCTCATCGGAGGCAAGCGAACCGCCGCTGGACTGCTCGGACTCCGCGGAGTAGCTGGCTGCCGGCTCGGCAGCTGCCTGCTGATCGGCCTGCTCGGCCTCGGTGGCCTGCTTCTTGAGGGCCATCCAACGGGTCTGGGCCTCGGCGTACTGGGCTTCCCAGGCCGCCTGCTGCTCCTCGTACCCCGGCTTCCACTCGTTGAGCTCCGGGTCGAAGCCCTCGGGGTAGATGTAATTGCCGTTCTCGTCGTAATTGGCCGTCATGCCGTACAGCGAAGGATCGAAGTCCTCGGCGCCGACATCGATGCCCTCGTTGGCCTGCTTCAGCGACAGCGAGATCCGGCGGCGCTCCAGGTCGATGTCGATGATCTTGACCATGACCTCGTCGTTGACCGAGACGACCTGCTCGGGAATCTCCACGTGGCGCTCGGCCAGCTCGGAGACGTGCACAAGACCCTCGATGCCCTCTTCGACCCGCACGAAGGCGCCGAAGGGAACCAGCTTGGTGACCTTGCCGGGCACGATCTCACCGATCTGGTGGATGCGTGCGAAGGCCTGCCAGGGGTCTTCCTGGGTCGCCTTGAGGGACAGCGAGACACGCTCGCGGTCCATCTCGACGTCGAGCACCTCGACGGTGACCTCCTGGCCGACCTGCACGACCTCGCTCGGGTGGTCGATGTGCTTCCAGGACAGCTCGGAGACGTGCACCAGGCCGTCCACGCCACCGAGATCGACGAAGGCGCCGAAGTTGACGATGGAGGAGACGACTCCCTTGCGGATCTGGCCCTTCTGCAACTGCTGCAGGAAGTTGTGCCGGGTCTCGGACTGGGTCTGCTCCAGCCAGGCGCGGCGGGACAGCACCACATTGTTGCGGTTCTTGTCGAGCTCGATGATCTTGGCTTCGAGTTCCTGACCGACATAGGGCTGCAGGTCGCGGACCCGGCGCATCTCAACCAAGGAGGCAGGCAGGAAGCCGCGCAGTCCGATGTCGACGATCAGACCACCCTTGACGACCTCGATGACGGTGCCGGTGACAACACCGTCCTCCTCCTTGATCTTCTCGATCGCACCCCAGGCGCGCTCGTACTGCGCACGCTTCTTGGAGAGGATGAGCCTGCCTTCCTTGTCCTCCTTCTGCTGGACAAGGGCTTCGATCTCATCTCCGACCTTCACCACATCGAAGGGGTCCACATCGTGCTTGATGGACAATTCCTTGGACGGAATAACGCCTTCCGTCTTGTAGCCGATGTCGAGGAGAACCTCGTCGCGATCGACTTTGACGACGGTTCCGGCCACGATGTCGCCGTCGTTGAAGTACTTAATGGTGGAATCAACCGCAGCCTCGAAGGCTTCTGGGGTTCCGATATCGTCGATTGCGACCTTGTTGGAGGCCTCAATGGAGGAGGTCATGTAGGTAGGGCTCCGATGTTGGACGAGTTGTGAGGTGACGCAGTGTGCCGGCCCGGGCAGCGGTCAGCCGCCCTCGTCGCCGCACACTAGGTCTGGTGCGGCGAACACAATGCCCCACAATAGTAGTCTTCGCGCTCCGCCGTGGACAAGCCGCCCAGACGATGTGCACCGCGGCAGGCAGACTCGGCGGTTTGCGTGATCGGACGCTGCGAATCAGCTCCGTCATCCGCATCTGCAGTTCCCAGTCGCCCAGATCGGCTCAGAAACGGAAACGGTTCGTCCTGCACCCATCGGGCGAGGCTCAGCGCCAGGGATCGGGCAGGGCCACGTAGATGGTGTCCAGGTACTCCTCGATGCCCTCGAAGGAGCCCTCCCTGCCGAGGCCGGACTCCTTGACCCCGCCGAAGGGTGCTGCCGCATTGCTGAACAGACCGGTGTTGGCGCCCAGCATGCCCGTCTCCATACGCGCCGCGAAGCGCTGGATGCGATCGAAATCCTGCGTGAACACATAACCGGCCAGTCCCACCGGCACCGAATTGGCGATCTGCAGCGCCTCCTGCTCGGTGCTGAAGGTGCAGATGGGAGCCACCGGCCCGAAGATCTCGGTGGTCATGATCTCCGCATCGGGCGCCACTGCGCTGAGCACCGTCGGAGCATAGAAACTGCCCGCACCCTCAGGAACCCTGCCGCCGCATTCGAGGTGCGCCCCTGCCGCCACGGCGCGGTCCACCAGTGCCGCAATGTCGTCCCGTGCGGAGGTGGAGATCAGTGGGCCCACCGTGGTGCCCGCGTCCATTCCGTCACCCACCGTCAACGAGGACATCCACTCGCTGAACCGGGAGGTGAACTCCTCAGCCAGCGATTCGTGGACGACGAAGCGGTTCGCAGAGATACAGGCCTGCCCCATGTTGCGCATCTTGGCGAGCTTCGCGCCCTCCAGCGCGGCGTCGAGATCGGCATCGCCGAAGACCACGAAGGCAGCATTGCCGCCGAGCTCCATGCTGGTGCGCAGAGAATGGCGTGCGGCCGCTGCGCCGAGTTTCTGGCCCACCGGTGAGGAGCCTGTGAAGGACAGCTTGCGCAGCCGGGGATCGGCCAGTACGGCATCGGTCACCGCGTGATCGCGCCCGGTGATCACATTGACGACGCCGGCCGGAAGACCCGCATCGGCCAGGACCTTGCCGAACAGCAGTGTGCACAGCGGCGTCGAGGAGGCGGGCCGGATGACGACCGTGCAGCCGGCGGCCAGGGCCGGCGCGATCTTGCGGGTAGCCATCGCCAGCGGGAAATTCCAGGGCGTGATGAGCAGGCACGGCCCGACCGGGCGCTTGGTGATGAGTTGGCGCAGCGAGCCCTCAGGGGTGGGCGCATAGCGGCCGGTCACTCGCACGGCCTGCTCGCTGAACCAGCGCAGGAATTCCGAGCCGTAGGCGATCTCGGCGCGCGACTCCGCCAGCGGCTTGCCCATTTCCAGTGTCATCAGGCGGGCGAAGTCATCACTGCGGCGCTGGACCTCGTCGAAGGCGGCCCTCAGCAGTTCGGCCCGCTCGCGCGGTGCGGTGGACTGCCAGGACTCCTGCGCGTCCACGGCAGCATCGAGGGCAGCGATGCCCTGTTCCGTGCCGGCCTCGGCGATGGAGGTGATGGCCTCGCCGGTTGCCGGGTTGAAGACCTCGAAAGTGCCTGCTGAACCGGCCTGTTCGGCACCCCCGATCAACAGACTGCGGGGAGTGTCCTGCGGAATCCGATGGTCCTGGTGAGCGCTCACTGGTCCAGCGTAGTAGCGGAAACATGCATCAACGCGTGCATTTCCGGGCGAATGGTGCACGGCCGGGCCCGTGCCGGAGGCGGACTACCGCAGAGCCGGAGCCAAGGATCGCCGTCAGTCGTGGCGATAGAGTCTTCCGGGAAGACTGCCGAGCCGTCTGCTCGGCAGTCGCAGTGGTCAGGGGAGCTCAGATGCGGAAGTTCGTGCGCGTGGTGGCGATTCTGGTGCTG
Organism: Propionibacterium sp.; assembly: GCF_047719395.1. Classification (NCBI taxonomy): domain Bacteria; kingdom Bacillati; phylum Actinomycetota; class Actinomycetes; order Propionibacteriales; family Propionibacteriaceae; genus Propionibacterium; species Propionibacterium sp. Next base: position 4,321 of record NZ_JBDNTB010000080.1, on the reverse strand, counting down.
CTCGGCGCCCTCGCATTCGCCGGCTGGCGCGCCTACCAATTGCTGCCCAGCGATTACGAGAAGGCGTTGCCCGTCTACACCCCCGGCGCCCCCTCGTCTGCTCAGCTCGAGACCGGAAACCGGGACTCATCTGAACCTGTTCCCGCCAGCTGCGAGGCCCACCCCACCTCGATGGTCGGCGAGACGATGACCATCGAGGGTCATGGCAAGCCGATGCCAATGCTGACGCTCGGGCTGGCAGCCGATGACACGCCGGCGGTGCCGCCGGGCAATGACGGGTACACCATCGGCTGGTACGACCAGGGCCCCATGATCGGCTCCGACAAGGGCAATGTCATCCTCACCGCACACACCTTCCGCTACGGCGGGGCGCTCGGCAATGAGCTCAACAATGGCCTGCTGCGCGGCGGTGAGATCTTCCGTTTCACTGATGCGCAGGGCAGCACGGTCTGCTATCGGTTCAGCCATGCCGGGAAGGTCATGGTCGACAACTACGACCCGCAGTCGAATGTGATCTACGACTCCGGCGGCGCACCGCAGGTGGTTCTGGTGGTCTGTGCCGACTACCCGCTCGGCAGGGGTGAGCCCCTGGCGAGGGCGCTCTACTACGCGGACCTGGTCCGTGCCGCCTGAGTGGGTTCCGGCTCAGTGCGCGGCATCGTTCCAGCTCTTTCCGTAGCCGACCGAGACATCCAGTGGCACCTTGAGGGTGACCGCATGGGCCATCGCATCGGTGACCACCGCCTGCACCTGCTCGTGCTCGCCGGGTGCCACCTCGATGATGAGTTCGTCGTGAATCTGCAGCAGCATCCGAGATTTCAGGCCGGCCCCGCTGAGTCCGTGCTCGGCGTGCATCATGGCGATCTTGATGATGTCGGCCGCGCTGCCCTGGATGGGAGCGTTGAGGGCCATCCGCTCGGCCATCTCACGGCGCTGCCTGCTACTCGAATTGAGGTCGGGAAGATAGCGCCGCCGGCCGAGCGTTGTCTCCGTGTAGCCCTGCTTCCGCGCCTGGTCGACCAGACCGGTGAGGTACTCGCGCACCCCGCCGAAGGTGGTGAAATATTCCTCCATGAGGGCTTTCGCCTCGGGCACCGAGACGCCGAGCCGCGTCGACAAACCATAGGCCGACAGACCATAGGCCAGCCCGTAGTTCATCTGCTTGACGCTGGAGCGCTGGTCCCCGGTGATCTGCTCGGCGGGAATTCCGAAGACATGCGAGGCAGTCACCGTGTGGAAGTCCACGCCGGAGGTGAAGGCGTCGATGAGTGTCTGGTCGCCGGAACCATCTGCCATCACGCGCATCTCGATCTGGGAGTAGTCGGCGCTCATCAGGGCCTCGTATCCCCTGCCCGCGACGAAGGCGTCCCTGAGCCGGCGTCCTTCCAGCGTGCGCACCGGAATGTTCTGCAGATTCGGATCGGTGCTGGACAGTCGCCCGGTACCGGCCACAGTCTGCAGATAGGTGGTGTGGATGCGCCCGTCGTCGCAGACGGCCTTCAACAGGGTGTCGGCGATCTGACGCAGCTTGATGGCATCGCGATGCACCAGGAGGTGCTCCAGGAAGGGGTGCTGGGTCTTGACGTACAGCCCCTCCAGGGCCTCGGCGTCGGTGGTCCAGCCGGACTTGGTGCGTTTGGTCTTGGGCATCCCCAGGTCGTCGAAGAGCACCCCCTGCAACTGCTTGGGTGATCCGAGATTGATCTGCCTGCCGATGCTCTCGTAGGCGGCCTGCTCGGCAGCGACCACCTTGTCGTCGAACTCGCCACGCAACTCGTTGAGCACGTCCAGGTCGACGGCGATGCCGCGTTGCTCCATCTTGGCGAGCACCCGCTGCAGCGGCAGCTCCATCTCCTCCAGCAGCCCTCGCTGGCCGGTCCTGCCGAGTTCGGCGTCAAGCACCCCCGAGAGCTCGGCGATCGCCCGGGCGCGCAGCATGAGCTCGCCGGCCTGCCCCGAGTCCGTCTCACCGTCGAAGTCCAAGGCATCCTGAGCCGGCGCCGGGGCCTCGCCATCGGCCCGCAGTTCGCGGCCCAGGTGACGCAGCGACAGGTCGTCCAGGTCGTAGCTGCGCTGGTCGGGACGCAGCAGATAGGCGGCCAGCTGTGTGTCGCAGACCAGCCCAGCCAGGTCGAGGCCTCGTGCCCACAGGGCCAGCATCGGCCCCTTGGCGTCGTGCATGGCCTTGGCGGCTGCGGGGTCTGCCAGCCACCCGTGCAATGTCTGCTCATCGGCCGGATCGAGAGCAGGAAGATCAAGGGCGATGGCGTGGCCGTCGGTGGTGGCCAGTGCCAGCTCGGTGATGTCGCCACTGCCGGCGGCCCAGTGCCCCGCCGGTGCGAGTCCGACGACACCGGATTCAGCGCAGCTATCGATCCAGGCTGCAAGACCACCGGCCTCCAGATCGGTGATGTCGAGTCCGAACCCCCGGGATCGTGCTTCGTCGCCGGGCACGAGAGTGTCGAAGAGTCTCTCGCGCAGGGTACGGAACTCCAGGGCGTCGAAAAGGGTGTGCACCGCCTCCCGGTCGATCTCGCCGCGGGTCAGGTCGTCCGCACTCATCTCCAGCGGCAGATCATCCAGCAGCCGATTGAGACGCCGATTGCGCAGCACGTCCTCGGTGTGCTCGCGCAGATTCCCACCGGCCTTGCCGCGCAGCTCCTCGGCATGGGCGAGCAGATTCTCCAGCCCGTCGTACTTGTTCAGCCATTTCGCAGCCGTCTTGGGCCCCACTCCGGGCACACCCGGCAGATTGTCGCTGGTCTCCCCCACCAGCGCAGCCATCTCCGGATAGCGGTGCGGCAGCACGCCGTACTTGTCCTGCACGGCCTGTGGCGTCATCCTCGCCAAGTCCGAGACACCGCGATGCGGATACAGCACCGTGGTGTTGTCGTCGACCAACTGGAAGCTGTCGCGGTCGCCGGAGACGACCATGCCTTCCCAGCCGCGCTCGTCGCCCTGACGCGACCAGGTGGCCAGGATGTCGTCGCCCTCGTAACCGTCGAGTTCGGCGTGGGCGATGCCCATCGCGTCGAGCACCTGCTTGATCAACCCGATCTGGCCGGCGAATTCCGGCGGCGTCGCGGAACGGGTGCCCTTGTACTCCTCGTAGACATCGGTGCGGAAGGTACGGTGCCCCACATCGAATGCCACCCCGACGTGGCTGGGCTGCTCGTCACGCAGCAGATTGATGAGCATCGAGGTGAAGCCGTAGACGGCATTGGTGTACTGCCCCGTCGAGGTGGAGAAGTTCTCGGCGGGAAGGGCGAAGAAGGCGCGGAAAGCCATCGAGTGCCCGTCGATCAGCAGCAACCTTGGTGTCTGGTTCACGTGACGAGCCTAGGACCTCGGCGAGTCTCCGTCACCCGGTCAGCTGGCGCCTGTGAGGGCAGCAGACAAGTTCTGCCGGCGTGCGAGGGATCAGCCGTTCTTCTTGGCCTTGTCATGGTCGACGACGCCCTCGGCCACCTCGCGCATCGACTTGCGCAGGTCCATGGCCGTCTTCTGGATCCAGCGGAATGCCTCCGGCTCGGTCATGCCGAGGGAGTCCTGCAGGATGCCCTTCGCCTGGTCGACCACCTTGCGGGAGGCGAGCCGGTCCTCCAGATCGGCGACCTCGTCGTCCAGGGCAACGATCTCCTGGAAGCGCGCGAGGGCGATCTCGATGGCTGGCACGACGTCGGAGGCGTCGAAGGGCTTCACGACATAGGCCATCGCGCCGGCCTCGCGGGCCTGCTCGACCAGGTCGCGCTGGCTGAAGGCGGTCAGCATGACCACGGCTGCGAGCCGCTCCCCGGCGATCTTCTCGGCCGCGGTGATGCCATCCATGACCGGCATCTTGACATCGAGAACCACCACATCGGGTTGGAGATCCTTGACGAACTGGATTGCCGCCTGGCCATCACCTGCCTGGGCGACCACTTCGTAGCCCTCATCGGTGAGCAACTCCACGAGGTCGAGACGGATCAGCGCCTCGTCCTCGGCGACCACAACGCGAGGCTTCTTCGGACCCTCGGTGTCCTCTGACTTCTTCGTCACCATGCCAGTATCCCGTCTTGCCTTATTCGGTGGGCCCACATCACATACCGAGCAGAGTTTACAGCCACCAGAATTGTCGTGAACAAAGCCCGGCTACGGCAAATGTGCTGTGCGCCGCTCATGTGCCACAATGATCCACGCAGCCCGAGTGGCGGAATGGTAGACGCGGCGCACTCAAAATGCGCTGCCTTCACGGGCATAGGGGTTCGAGTCCCCTCTCGGGTACAAGTGTGATGTCTCGCGACATGTGTCTCACTTGTCTCGCGACATGTGTCACAAAAAA
>NZ_JBDNTB010000079.1:0-8213 GCF_047719395.1 Propionibacterium sp. | reverse complement strand
CCCCCCCCCCCCCCCCCCCCGAGGGGCCTGCAGGGATGGTCGATCGGATCGTGACGCTGCGATGGCGGCGGCTCGGGCCCGCGCAGATCGCCGGCGAGCTCGCCATGGCGCCCTCGACAGTTCACACCGTGCTCGTACGTTGTCGGCTCAACAAGCTGTGCCACATCGACCGGGTCACCGGTGAACCGATCCGCCGCTACGAGCACGACCATCGGGTTCGCCGATCCATGTCGACGTTACGATGCTCGGCAACATCCCGGCCGGTGGAGGGCACAAGTTCCTCAGCCGACAACAGAGCAAGGCCACCGCGCATGCACAGGCGCGCCGGACCGGTGAACGCGGTCGCGGACACCGGCCTCGATGACCACTCCCGTGTCGCCCACATTGAGATCTGCGCCGACGATAAAGCTGTCACCGCGGCCGGCGTGCTCGGACGCGCCATCGCCTGGTGAGACGCCTGCGCTGGACCCGAGATCACACACAAACGGACCCGCCCCTACCGACCGCAGACCAACGGCAAGATCGCGCAATTCCATCACACCCTCGCCGACGGATGGACATACGCCCGCTTCTACTCCTCCAACACTGACCCCCGCGAAGCACTACCCGGCTGGTTGCACTTCCACAACCACCACAGGTCCACTCCGCACTCGGAGCCCCACCCGTCAGCAGACTCAACAATCTGCCAGGGAAATACAGCTGATATGTAGTGTTGTTTTGTCAAGCGAGCAGGGTCAGGTGCCGCCAGGCTGGATGTCTGGCGGCACCTGTTTGTGGTGACTCGAATGCTTGCCGGCTGGGGTTCCGCGTGTCTGTTCGACGGCGTGCCAGTCTGATATTCACGGATTGGTCACCGCAGGACGGTGCTTCCCGCTCGGAACAGGCCGCCTGCCCAGGATCGAGCGTCGCCCAGCAGATGTCGGACTGCTCATAGGCGTATCGCAGACTGTTCCGTGCGCTGCCTCGCCCCAGTCAGCACAGGTTCGGGTCAAGACTGAGGGGCCCGCAGGTCCCTCGCCGATGACGGCCAGGGACCAGCACCAGCCCGCCAGTTCCCGAACGATAGCGGTGTTGGCCACACTGGGACGCTTGTTACGGGCCTTGAACTGGTTCCAGTCGCCGATCTCGACGGCCAGACCCAACCCCGTCAGATCCGAGATGCCCCTCAGCCACCCCAGGCGTCGGATGATCGGGGTCCAGGGTGAATCGGCGGTGATCTGGCTGATCCGCTCGTCGAGACGGTCCCTGCGCAGGATGGTGGAAAGACGTGGTCCAGGCCCTCGTCGAAGGCCGTCTAGGGGGCGATTGCGCCCGTACTTCCCGAAGAACGCCGATCTGTCCATCCACGACCCGACAGGCTCAAAGCCATGGTCGACGAACTCAACCACCGGCCCCGGAGGAGCCTCGGTTGACGCACCCCAGGAGAGGCCGACACCGCAGCCATGACATCTCGTCACACTGAACCCCGTGTCGCAACGACCACCCGAACCCACACCAAGGGGCACAAGCCGGTAGCCTTCAACTTGAAGGTGTTCCTCGAACTGGTGGATTCGGTCTGAGAAACACCCCTCCTCCCAGGCCGGCGTACTTTCATCCATCTGACAAAGCGCGGCGCCATCAAAGCACGGCATCATGGTATTCCCACGCCAAGAGCAAGACGGAAGTGAAAGAATGCGTGACATGCTGAAGCGGCGATCATGCGAATGCATTGCAGCACTCGATTTGTGTGTGCAATTGAGGGTCGTGGCTTGGCTCCCCCACGAGGCGGTGGGCACAAACGTGATCGCGCAGTGCCATTCATCCAAGAACGGAACTCAAGCTCAGAGCACAAGGACTCGCATATGACGGTACCCGCGGCTCCAGCCCGGCATCGGCACGTGGAAGGCGACGGTGCCTCTGGCCGCGCAAACTCGCCACTGTCTTTCTTATCCGCGCTGACCTATGCCCTCGGGGCCGTACTCCTCGCGATCGTGATCATCATCTGCGCGCAGAGCTCGACGGATCCCGGCTCCGTCTCAGGTGTATTCGTGGCAGCGGCCATGGCGGTGCTACTGGGGGCCATCCTCTCGCCAAGGGCGGGCGCGCTGACATTCGTTGTCTGCTACTTCTTCGCGATGTTCATGGCGGTCCCCGCAGCAGTCCAGATCAGTCAGGACAGCTTCCCATTCGGGGGGTCCTACAGCACGGAGCAGCTCAACGCGGGACTTCTCGTCGTGGCACTCGGGCTGCTCTCGCTTCTCGTGGGTATGGGACTCGCATCAGCCCACGGCAGCCCAAAGAAGAAAGATGTGAGAACAATCGCGGGGCCTTCCACGAAGACTGCCTCCGCGCAGCAGTCAATCCGGCTTGCGCTGCGGCTGAGCCTCGTATTCACCGCCGTTGCGGCAGCGCTTGGCACGCTGGCCGGACCTAGCAAGCTCTTCACACCTCGAGCTGATGCGACGGACGATCTGGTGGTGGACTCCCAGGGACTGCTCATCGCTCGGAGCTTTGCGGTCGTAGCATTACTTCTTTGCATTATCGCCATCCAACGTCCGCGTGAGCGAACACTGCATCACGCCTCTTGGTTGTGCCTTATCCCAGTCGCAGCAGTCGCATTCGTGGTGAATTTTCCGCCGGCGCTGCCGAGATTCCAGTTACTCGGGATCGTACTCGCGGTTGCAGTGCTGCTCGTCGACTTCCACCGGCCGCTCGTCAAAGCGCTGTTCACCGGGATGGCTACGTTCTTCCTGTTCTTTGCATTCGCGTCGGTGAAAGACCTGAGTAGCAACTCTTTGCTCACGTCCTTCACGCCAAATTCACTGGCGCAGTGGGATCCCGGGCAGTATCTGCTGAGCGTGGACTTCGATGGTTTCAAGCAGACGGTGGACACTCTCATCTACTATTCGAACGCGAGTCCCCGGTGGGGTGTGAATTTTCTTGGGGTATTTTTGTTTTGGATACCAAGGGCCTTGTGGCCCGGCAAGCCAGTGCCCACTGGGCAGATCGTGAGCGAAGGGCTGGGATACTGGTACACCAATGTCTCCAACCCGTTGCCGGCCGAGGCTTTCGCAAGTTGGGGTCTGGCCGGTGTAATCATTGTCCTCCTGATTGCCGGTGTGATCGTCATGCGCATCGAGCGGTCGGTACTCCAGCCGGGGGAACTGACAGTGCCACGGCTCTCCCTCTACGCACTCGCTACTGGATATTCAACGATTCTCCTCCGCGGCGCACTCAATGCCGTCGCACCAATGATATGCACAGTTTTCGTGCTGACGGTCGTAGTAAACCTCGTATACAGACGCTATTGGGCCTTTTCCGATAGCCTCGATGAAGCCCTTCTCAGGAAAACTCAGAATGGTGTGAAGAGAGCTCAGGTCGGCACTGCCGGCCGTCGGGGACAGCATCACACGAGGGCTCATGTCTGAGCGCGTGGTCATCGATGGAAGATTCCTCGCTCAGCCAGTGACGGGCGTCCAGAAAGTGGGAATCGAGTTCTGTCTGGCACTGGACCACCTGCTTGCGGAAGGCAAACTACCGGAGGCGGACGTGCGGGTGGCGGTGCCCGGTCACGCCCGGCTAGTCACGTCGCCGCGATGGAAGTGCATCCGCCTGGTGCGCGCAGGACGACTTTCCGGGCATCTCTGGGAACAGTTCGAGCTGCCATTCATCGCTCGTGGCGCAAAGCTGCTGGCTCTGGGCAACACAGCTCCTCTGGCATCACTGATCTTCAGCGCCCACAGCACATATGTCATGGTGCATGACCTCTCATACCGCTATTTTCCAACCGCCTACGGCCGTGCTTTCCGGCTCTTCTACGAACTCGTCATCCCGGTCGTGCTGCAACGTGCCCGCCGCGTCTTCACGGTCTCAGAATCGGAGCGGTCGGCCATTTTGCACGAGTACCCGAGGAAAATGGAGAAGTCCAGGATCGTGGCTGTGCAGAACGGCGGAGCCGTCGTTCCAGCTGATGCGATCCCGGGGAGGCGAAGCAGGGGCAGGAATTGCCTTTGCGTGGGATCACTCACGAAGCGCAAGAACGCGGAAGGACTTGTGGCCGCAGCAATCAGGCTGGTCGGTCGGCATGATGCAACATTCACATTCGTCGGCTCGACGAGCGCGCACTTCGAAGGGGTGCGCGTTGACATTCCTGTGGATGCGGCCCGCTCGATTCGGTTCCTGGGGCAGATCGACAATCCTGAGCTGCTTGCATACGAGTACTCGAAGGCCGCTGTCTTCGTTTTCCCATCCTTCTACGAGGCTTCCCCATTGCCCCCGATTGAGGCCATGGCACACGGGTGCCCTGTGGTGGCAAGTGCCATCCCGAGTCTCCAAGAGCGGTGCGGGGACGCCGCCGTGTACTGCGATCCGTACGCGATTGAGACTATCGTCGCTGCGACAGCCTCATTGCTCGACTCCGACGAGCTCTGGAATCATCAGCAGCGGGCCGGACTCAGCCGTTGCGGAGAATTCTCTTGGGAAGCGCAGGCTCAACGAATCTTCGCAGAGGTGTTGCAAGAAGGCCAGCGTGATGACAGTTAATGGAGCACCTGCGTGACCGGTATCATCGTCCATGAATGGCTCGAGAAAAGGGGCGGCGCCGAGGGGGTTGTCGACGCCATGCGTGAGTCATTCCCCGACGCCGGGCTCGTAGCGCTGTGGAATGACGCACCCGAAAAGTATCGCGATGTGCGCGAATCGTGGCTGGCGCACACCCCACTGCGACGGCACAAGGCGCTTTCGCTGCCCCTTCAGCCTATGACATGGCGTCATGTGCTGCCGCGCTCGCATGTTGACTGGGTGCTCGTCAGCTCGCATCTCTTCGCCCACCACGTGGACGTGCGGAATCGGTCTGGTGAAAGGGTCCCGAAGTACGTGTACGCGCATACCCCGGCTCGATATATCTGGGCACCTGAGCTCGATGAGCGTGGACAGGCCTTTCCTGCGCGTGCGGCTTCCGCTCTGCTCAAGCCGCTCGACCGCAATCGCGCGCAAGAGGCAGTCGCCATCGCAGCCAACTCGCGATTCGTTCGGGAGCGAGTCCACCACGCATGGGGACGCGAGGCGACGGTCATCTATCCCCCGGTCCGCGTTGATGAGATCCGACGTGTCGCGGACTGGCGCACGAAGCTCAACGGAGAAGAATTGTGCGCCCTTGAGTCGCTGCCGCAGGAATTTGTCCTCGGCGCTTCGCGTTTCGTGCCATACAAGCGGCTCGACTGGGTGATTCGAGTCGGAGCAGCCTTCGATGTGCCTGTGGTAATCGCCGGAGATGGGCCGGAAGAGCCGCATCTGCGGACGATGGCTGCTGAGGCGCGCGTGCCGGTACAGTTCGTCCTGCGCCCATCCACGCCGATGCTTTACGCGCTCTACCAAGCGGCGTTGGCGTTCGTGTTTCCGGCAATCGAGGACTTCGGGATCATGCCGGTGGAGGCACAAGCCGCTGGTACTCCGGTCGTCACAACCAGTGTCGGCGGAGCCACCGAGTCACACGTGGAAGGTCTGACCGGCGTAAGCGCGGTGCGGGACGACGAGCACGCACTCGTGTCAGCGCTCGAGAAGGCCATTCTGCTTCGGGATGAGGCCGCGATGCGTGCCGAAGCATGTCACTTCAGTTCCGGCGCGTTCCAGAGGTCATTGAAGCGCTGGATGAAGGATGCATTGTGAATGCGGCAGGGGACGGGAGCGGCAGGGAAGTTCCTCTTCCAGGCGCGCATGGACCGCGTAAACAGCAGCCTCTCACGCGTCGCGAGCCAGTATCCCTGACCGAGCAGAAGGGGATTGATGGAAAGGGATTGATAGACTGCCCGGCAACTCCAGCGGCGTCCATCAGCGCCTGCCTCAGGCGCGTCCTTATCTCTTGGCGGGACAACGAATTCCCTGTTTTGGAGGCAATATTGCACACTCTCAGTATTCAAGATGTTGCCCATCTCGCCAGACCTTCCGACCGCTATCCGCCTTATTCTGCCACAGACTCTTCCGTTCTTCCTTTCCGTGGTGAACCTGCTCGCCTTGGACTTCTCGAGGAAATACAATTGGAACGTCGAACCATCGGATTCCGCGTCGGGGGTATCAGAGATTCCCTCGAGGTCGAAGGGCTCGGCATCACCGCCCCGACTGAAAAAGCGCCTTCGTCGCCCTCGACCATCGAGGAGATTCTGACTGACAACGCGCTGAACCCAGACCTTAGTAAGAAAGGCACATCGGAGACCGGACAACACACCCTAGTGCGCTCCTTTGAGAAATATCTGACCGTTCTTGACGAAGCCACCGGCGGATGAAGATACTCCTCCGCCGGGTCGCGGGTTTTGCGATGCTCCCGGGACTCTCGATGCTCGCCAGCCTTGTGTTGCTCCCGCTCATAGCCCATTTCGACGGAGCCGCCGGTTGGACCGGAATGGCACTCGGGCAGAGCGTCGGAGCTCTTGTCAGTCTCGTGGGAGGACTTGCGTGGCCCACAGTGGGTGCCCAACGCATTGTTGAAGCTGAGGATGCCGATACGCGTCGACGAATCTTCGCGGTCAGCCTCATGAGTCGTGGTCCGCTCATCGCGCTTCTCGCAACCGTGGCCCTCCCCGCCGTGTGGTGGCTTGCGGCACCTACGCAACGGCTTTCAACTGCATGCTTTCTGACTGCCACATCTCTCAACGGGCTTACCGCGTCTTGGTACTACGCGGGAACCGGCAGCCCCCGCCATCTAGTTGTTAATGAGGGGATTACGCGATTCGCCGGCTACGCTCTCGCGATTCCCGCAGTCATTATTAGCAATTCGACACTATCCTATGCTGCCTTGAATCTCGTATTCGTCATTGTCGCGATCGGCTTGAACTACAGAACAATCTTCGGATCTCGCGGCATGCCTCACGTTGGATGGGCACAAGTTCGCGAGGTATATCAAGTTCACTTCTTGGGAAGTCTGGCCCGCCTTGCGGGATCAGCCCATTCCTACTTGCCCACTTCACTGCTTTCTGCGACTGCGCCAAGCGTCGTCCCGCTGTTCACTGCAATCGATAACGTGTACAAGTCCGGGTGCAACGCGGTGGACTTTCTGCCGTCGGCGCTCATAGAGTGGATGCAAACGGCTGAAACAAATGCTCACCGACGCAAGGTCGTGGCCATCACAGTTTGTATGGTCATTGCAAGCCTGGTGTTCTTCGGATGGCAACTCATCGGTCCCGCTTTGATGCGCTTCCTCTATCAGGGCGTGGTGACATTTGGTCCCGTGGAAATCCTTGCCATCGGTGCGAGCGTCGCGCTCGCGCTACTCGTTGATGCCCTTGAACTGCTTGATCTCGTGCCCCGGCACGGGGAGAACCTCGTCTTCACGACCGAGCTTGTCGTCTCCCTGGCAGGCATTATCGCTGTTGTACCGATGGCCTTGGTCTTCGGGGGCATCGGGGCCTTCGCCACCTACGCCATTGCCTCCGGAGTGAAGCTGTCAATTTTCGCCGGGCAACGATTCTTGGAATCAAGGCGGTAGGCGCTATGCATCAAGGAATAACAGCGATGATCGAGCAGTCCGGCACCATAGGCAGCCACACTCGCGGCTCGCGGGATAATGACTGGCCAACCTACCAGGTGGCGGTAATCATAGCTACTGCAGGACGCCCGGCAGCGGCACAGGACCCCATCGATGCAATTGCTGCGATGACCCCGTATTTGCACGCAGAAGGAGTCGTGTTGAAGGGGATCGTGAGCGCACCCACCCCAGAGGATGTCAGCGATCTCGCCTTGCCTGACAACTGGCGAATGCTGTTCGGCGCGCGCGGATTGGCGGCTCAACGGAATACCGCACTTGATAGTCTTCGCGATGAGACCGACGTGGCATTTTTTTTCGACGATGATGCGATTCCGAGAGAAGACTACATTTCGACTGCGTTGAAAACGTTTCGAGACCATCCTGAAGTTGTTGCACTCACCGGACAAGTCATCATAGATGGCGCCCCGCAGGGCAGGGAGGTGTCAGCGCAGGAAGCTCGCGTTCTATTGGAGCAAAGTTTTGCGTCTATACCTCGAGGTCGTATCGGGAAAGCGGATGTGACTTGGCAGGAACTATACGGTTGCAACTTCGCCATCAGATGTTCAGCTCTCTCGACGCAGCGCTTCGATTCCAAGCTTCCCCTCTATTCATGGTTGGAGGACCTCGACTATGCTCGTCGTGCCATTCGTGTGGGCCCTTTGGCGGCTCTTCACGATTGAGGGTGTAGTTGGGGTCTGAATCCTCCGGCCTCGAG
>NZ_JBDNTB010000078.1:995-8479 GCF_047719395.1 Propionibacterium sp. | reverse complement strand
CCCCCCCCCCCCCGCCCCCGCCCGGCCCCCCCCCCCCCCCCCCCCCCCCCCCCCCGCCGGCCCCCCCCGCCCCCCCCCCCCCCCCCCCCCCCCCCGCCCCGCCGCCCCCGCCCCCCGCCCCCCCCCCCCCCCCCCCCCCACCACTTTCATCGTCAAGAATCACTGTTCGGGCGATCGCCGCTGAGAGAATCGCCGAACAATTCATGGTGCCGCTTCAGCCGACCGGAAAGATCAGTGCCGCCAGATCTCCCACCATTGCGGCTGATCGTTCGGGGGATTGTCATCTGGCTGCGCGTCTGGTTGCTCACGCACGCTGACATGCCCCATCATGACCGACAGGTCCAGGCGTGCGGCACCATTGCCCACCACATACTCGTCCAGCTGGCGCGGCTGTCCCGCCGGCCAGTTCACCATGCCGAGACGGGCATGCGCGACGACTGTGACATTGGCCTGCCCGGGCAGAGTGACGTTGAGATTGCCCGACTCCACCCGCACGCGATTGCGTCCCTCCGCGATGGGCCCGCTGACGCTGGCACCACCGGCCTGGATGAGCGCATCACGCACCGTGATGACATCGCTGAGATTGGCCGCCCCGGCGGTCACTCTGATCCGGCCGAGTCTGGGCACCTGGACGGTCGTGAGACCGCCGCCGGTCAGTTCGGCATCCACCTCGATCTGAGGGTTCACCCTGATGACCAGCTCCTGCCCGAAGCCGAGCCGACGTAGATCCTCTCCTGAACGCGGTGGATTGAAGAAGGAGAATCCACGCAGGCTGGGACCAACATCGCTCTCGCTGATGACTTCGAGGAGTTCGCCACTGCGCCTCAGGGTGTGCGGGCCCTCAACCTCTGCGCTGATGACCGTGGCATCTCCCACGACCCGGACGAATCGTCCTGTGGCACGGACGATGAGCCGTGTCACGGTGCTGTTCGGACGGCTGGACTGGGCATCGTCGGTCTGGGCGCGGCGGGCCTGCCGGACCGTGGAGCGCGCGTCATCTCCTGGCTTGGCGGCGGCACCAGTTGGTTCGACGTGGTCAGTATCGATGCGTTCGGTGGCGTGCGTGGCGTACTGGGGGCGCCCTGCGGAGAATTCGTCCCGGACGGGCGCCGGATCATCATAGGGATCGGTGCTGGCAGCGGCGCCGGGGTGTGACCCGCCGAGCGCTTCGATGCGCCTGGTGGCCTCGGCTGTGTCGATCTTTCCTGCGGCCAGATCGGCCAGAATGGCCTCCAGCCCGGCTGGTTGACTCATGCGGCCAATATAGGGCGCATGTCCCCGTGCACCCAGAGCAGATTCCTGACTCAGGGTGGGTTCAGGGCGCGAAACTCAGTTGTTTGAAGACGACTCCTCCTTGTCCTCTGCCTGCCGTGGATCGTCGTCCAGCATCTCGTCGCCGGGGCCGGGAATGGCGTCCTCCACGTCGCCGAAACTGCCCTGCTCGCCATAGCCGTGCATCGAACGGACGAATCCGAAGGCGAAGGCGACGAGCGGGATGGCAAAAACTCCGCCAACGATCCCGGCCACGCTGATGCCCACTGCGATGCCCACCAGCACCATCAGCGGATGGATGGACACTGCGCGACCCAGCAGGAGTGGCTGAAGGACGTGAGCCTCCAGCTGCATGACCCCGATGAACACGATCAGCATGATGATGGCCTTGACGAAGCCGAGAGTGACCAGCGTCACGGTCACAGCGATGATGCCCGAGATCAGTGCACCGACGATCGGCACGAACGCGCTGACGAAGGTGAGCGCCGTGATGGCCAGCCACAGATTCGAACCCAGGAAGAACGCGCCCAGACCAGCACCGACGCCATCCACCGCGGCAACGATGACCGCCGCCCGTACATAGCTGACCAGAGATTGCCAGCCTGCCTCAAAACCTGGCATGAGCGTGCTTCTGCTGACACGTGGCACGGTCGACCGAATCGCTCCCGACATTCGCGACCCGTCCTTGAGGAAGAAGAATGTCGCGAACAGCGTCATCGCCAGCCCGGCGAAGAACCTGCCGATACCCGAGCCGAAGGCAGCGGCAATCCTGGCGATCTCGTCCTGGGAGGAGACCACCCGCTGTCTCACCTGGTCAAGCCAGCCTGTGGCCTGCTCATGGCTGATGTGCAAAGGACCCGTGCTCAACCACGTCAAAGCACTCTGCATGACCTCGACGGTTTGCTGGACCAGCTCCTGCCACTGGACGGCGATCTGGGTGCCGACCAGTGTCAGCAGACCGCACAGGATGAGGACGAGCAGCAGCAGGCTCGCCAGCGCAGCCGCCCATGGGGGCCAGCTGTGGTGGCGCAGCAGGCCGTTCATCGGTGCCAGTGCCGCAGTGAGCAGGATGGCCGCCATCAAGGGAATGACGACTTCTGACAGCTGGCCGCCCAACCACCAGACGACGCCCATCCCCGCCACGACGACGAGCACGCGCCAGGACCAGGCTGCAGCGATGCGCAGCGACCTGGGAACCATGTCCCCGTCGGTTTCGGATGGATCGGCGGGAGCTGTCGGGCGTCGGTGAATCTCAGCACGGGCCTCTGGTGGCGCCTCGTCGCCGGGATGCCCGGAGTGCTCAGGCCGGTTGTTGCGCCTACCCAACGAAAATGCAGGCATGAGCCCCTCTTCGTATCCCGGCACCTCCGGCTGAGGCACCATTCACCAGTGTGCCGTACGGCGTGAAGTATTCCTCAACATGACCAGCAAAATCCGGTACCGGCGGGGGATTCCGCCTCGCGAACCGGAACGGGGCCCACGTCATCCCCTGCGGCGTGGCAGGCTCACGATGGCTAGCGTTGGGCACACCACCTCCGGGAGCTGCCGCACGAACACCGTGGACCACCCGGACGGAGCCGATCGGCTCCGCTGGCGGTGGCCGCACGAGGAGGAACGATGCAGGCCCGAGCAATCAGTGCGCTGATGGCCCCCGACTGGGCCGAAGCACTGGCCGACCAGGAGGACCAGATCCACGCGATGGGCCGCTTCCTGCGTGACGAACTGGCGGCCGGGCGCGGATATCTGCCCTCCGGCGACAGAGTGCTGAGGGCCTTCAGCCGCCCGATGGCCGACGTGCGCGTGCTCATCGTCGGTCAGGACCCCTACCCCACCCCCGGCCATCCGATCGGCCTCAGCTTCGCCGTGGAACGCGATGTGCGGCCGCTTCCCAAGAGCCTGGTGAACATCTATCAGGAACTCCAGGCAGACCTGGGCATCTCGCCGGCTCCGCACGGCGACCTGACCGGATGGTTCAACCAGGGCGTGCTGCTGCTCAACAGATGCCTCACGGTGTGTCCCGGACGCCCGGCGTCACATCGCCACAAGGGCTGGGAACAGGTGACCCAGGCCGCCATCGAGGCGCTGGTGAACCGGGGCGGCCCGCTGGTCGCCATCCTGTGGGGTCGTGATGCCCAGTCGCTCACCCCGCTGCTGTCTGCGGGAGGAATTCCCGTCATCGCGTCGTCGCATCCGAGTCCGCTGTCGGCGCGGGCAGGCTTCTTCGGCTCCCGGCCGTTCAGCCGCGCGAACGAGGCCCTGGTCGGCCAGGGCGCACAGCCGATCGAGTGGGATCTCGGGCAGGCCTGATCATCGTCACCTCGCACCGCCGCTCCCACGTGGCGGCGGCGGTGCTCCACCCGGCCAGGCATCGCCAGATCGTCCAGCGCTGTCGCTCACATGGGCCGGGCGCTCCCGACACGACGCGCCTTCGCCACAATGTGCAGCATTTGGGCAAGCATTGGACCCAGCAATGTCGTTAGACAATGTGTCGTCAGACAATCATTCAGTGAAAGGAAGAACCCGGACATGGTGAAATTCCTGCTCGGCATCGTGGCCAATCTGGTTGGCTCCGCCGTGGCTCTGCTCATCTCCGCCTGGCTTGTCAAAGGAGTGCACATCCAGGTGGGCGGTTTCATCATCGCCGTGATCGTGTTCACCATCGCCCAGGCAATCTTCACGCCCTTCATCTACAAGTTGGGACAGGAGCACGCCTCGGCCTTCCTGGGTGGCATCGGGCTGGTCTCCACTCTCATCTCGCTGTGGATCGCCACCCTCTTCCCCGGAGGCCTCCGAATCGAGGGAATCGGCTCGTGGATCGCAACCGTGGTCCTCGTGTGGTTGATCAATGCCCTCGCCACATGGCTGCTCGCAGGGGTGGCCGTCAACCACCTCACGGCCAAGAAGGCTGCCTGAGCTGATCCTGGGGGCCATGAGCCCGGAGGGTTAGCATGGACGAATGCTCCGTTTCGAAAGGGCGCACGCCGTCAATGTTGACCATCCCCTTCCCGGCCGTCTTGACCCGGTGCTCACCATGCCTGCATTCCACCGGATCACCGGTGATCGGCTCGACAAGGAGTTCCCCGGCTCCCAGACGGCCTACTTCGCCGCAGGATGCTTCTGGGGTGTGGAGAAACTCTTCTGGCAGCAGGACGGTGTGCTGAGCACCGCGGCCGGATATCTGGGCGGCGGCACACCCAATCCGACGTACGAGGAGGTGTGCTCCGGGCGCACCGGGCACGCCGAGACGGTGCGTGTGGTCTTCGATCCGGCGGTCACCAGCTACGAACAGCTGGTGCGCGTCTTCTTCGAGAATCACGACCCGACCCAGCTCGACCGGCAGGGCAATGACATCGGTACGCAGTACCGTTCGGCCCTGTTCACCACCACTGCCGATCAGGCGCGCATCGCCACGCAGGAGCGCGACGCCTACCAGCAGGATCTCAGCACCACCGGCTACGGCCAGGTGGCCACCTCCATCGAGCCTGCCGGCCAGTGGTACTTCGCGGAGGACTATCACCAGCAGTATCTGGACGCCAATCCCCATGGCTACTGCCCGGTGCATGCCACCGGCATCAGGTGCACCGGCGGGGCCTGAGCCCCTTGCTCCCGCGCCGCAACCCCCGGAGCCGGCTAGTTGCCTGCGACAGGCCCTCGTGCACCCACCGGCAGACCCAGTTCGGCGAAGGCCTTCAGCGATTCGGCAGCCGATTCGGCATCCATGAGATCGGTGGCGAAGCCGTGCTGGACGAGCACGAAATCACCCACCCGGGCCTCCGGCAGATAGGCCAGGCAGCACTGCCGCGGCTGACCCGCCACTTCGATCGCGGCCATCGGCATCGGACCCCCTGCAATGGCCGTGATCCGGGACGGAATCGACACGCACATCCTCATCCCTCCTTCGCGAGAACATCACCACTGCCGGGCGACTGCCGGGCAGGAACCTCGTCGATGACCAATCCCATCGCACCGGCTGGAGCCATGGAACACGGCAGGCAGGGATCGACATCCCGGATGGCATTCTCCATTGCGAGCACCTCCGGCTCGCCCCTGCCGTCCATCCCGCGGGCCGCCGCCGTGAGAAGCACCGCGAGCCAGGGTTCGTTCTGGGCCGTCGGGGTGAGGATCTGCGCAGCTGTAAGCCGCCCGTCCTCGCCTACCTGGTAGCGGTGCACGAGCAGGCCCCGAGGTCCGTCCACCCAGCCGACACCGACCGAGCCGTCGACCTCAGTGCCGGCGGCCACGGTGCCGCGCGGCTCTGCCAGTTCGGTGCCGAGCAGTTCAGGCCGATCGACCAGCGCGCCGATGGCTTCGATGCTGTGCACCGCCATGACCGCTCGCGCTGCCGCGGCCGTGGCCCCGGTCTGTCCCCATCGCTGCTGCAGCTCGGCCGCCCGAGGCGTCGTGAGCCGCCCAACGCGCAGTTGCGCAACGGGGCCGACCCGATAGGAGCCGTCACCAGCGCCGTCGACGAGCAGTCGCGGGTGAGGCGCCGGGTCCCCCGGATTCTGTTCGGCGACCAGGCTTTCCCAGGCCTCGGGAGGCGCCGACCCGACGAGTACGGTTCCGTCGGCGGACACGGCACGCAGACATGCGCCGAAAACATCCGGCCTGCCCTCACAGTCCGCGAGCGCCACATCGGCCCCATCGAAAGCCAGTGCGCCGCGGGCAGCTGGTGGCACTGCGGCCATCTCGCGCTCGGCAATACGGATGGCCGCGTCGAGGACCATCGGAAGCTGTTCGCGAATCGGTTGCAGCGCAGTGGCCCTGACCGGCGCAGCGATACCGCCCGGCACTGCGGTGACCGGAAAGTGCCCTGGGGATCCCACTGCGGCACTCGTCGCGCTGGCGAGCCGCCGCATGGCCACGCCATGCTCGCGATCGGTGGTGATGGAGCGGCCGGCATTGGTGGCCAGCGCCGAGGCGTGGTGCAGCATGCGCCGGGCGAGTTCTGCCGCCGCGGGCAGCTTCACCGGCCCGTCGAGTGCCTCAAGGGCACGTACCCCGGCCAGGTGATGTGCAGCGGGACAGACTCCGCAGAGTCGCTCGACCAGGCCGGGGATCTCCTCGACAGGTCTCCCAATGAGCAGATGCTCCACCCTCGGCATGCCGGCGAGGTCGAAGCGCGCCGCGACAATCCCGCGATCCCTGCCTCGCTCCACCAGCACCCGCGCGCCGAAGGGATTGACGATCTCGTCGAGCACCACACGCTGGGTCATCGGGCAGCACCTGCCGATGGCAGTGCCAGGATGGACAGGTGCACGAGGTGGGGCTGCTGCGATCCGTGTCGGATGCCGTCGAGGCTGCGGCGCAAGGATCCGGCGCGAGCAGGGTGGAGGCCGTGGGCCTGCGGGTTGGCACACTCAGCGGCGCAGTTCCCGAGGCCCTGCACGGTGCCTGGCCGGTCGCCACGGCCGGCACCCTGCTGGAGGGCGCCCGCCTCGATCTGGAGATGGTCCAGGCGGCGGTCTGGTGCCCCCGCTGCGAAACCGAACAGCCGGTGGACGAGTTCTTCGCGCTGACCTGCCCGGTCTGCGGCACGCCCACCGCCAATCTGGTACGAGGGCGCGAATTCGCGGTGACCTGGGCGGACATGGCGGATATCGGCCATGACAGCGATTCCGGCAGGAGACATGACTAGGCCCGGATTCCAGCCGGAATCTGCAACCAGCGGCCCAGCACCTCGCCCGCCAGTGCGGCGGCACCAGGCAGTGCCGCAGCGACCTCGGGGCTGAGCCCCACCCGCAGATCCACCTGCGCCGGGACGATGCCGACCACCTCGATCTGCTCCGGTTCACGGCCGAGCAGACGCGCCGAGGTGAACACGTCGAGCAGGCCCACCTGGTGGGGTGACAGCTTTGTGGAGAGCATCCTGGGCAGTTGGTCGCCGCTCAGATGCATGACCTCACCCGGCTGCTCGCCGGCGACAGCGTCCAACACCAGCAGCCACCGGGCGTCCTCGACGACCGGCAGCAATTCCATGCCTGAGATGCCGCCATCCATGAATTCGACTGGCGATCCGGCCCCGGTGAGGTGACCCGGCAGCGACTGCTTCAGACCGCCGAGCAGCGCGGGTCCGATGCCGTCGTCGGCCATGATCGGGTTGCCGACCGCCAGCACGGTGATGCCGGGCCTCATTCGAGGCCCAACCAATTCACTCGGCCTCATTCGAGGCCCAACCAATTCACTCGGCCTCATTCGAGGCCCAACCAATT
>NZ_JBDNTB010000078.1:0-895 GCF_047719395.1 Propionibacterium sp. | reverse complement strand
CACTCGGCCTCATTCGAGGCCGGGAGCGTCGACGGGCTGGGCACCACGGCGCAGCCACACGCCGCCGTTGATCATCGCGGAAACACCACCGTGGCGCTCCAGGGAATCGGCCCGCACTGCCAGGTAGACGTGAATCACCACGAAGACCCACAGGAAGAACATGATCATGGTGTGGATCAGCCTGATCGTGGGAATACCGGTCCAGTGGATGGGCGAGGAGACCACCCGCCACAATGCATTGTCCTGCATGTTGAGCCCATAGAGCACCAGGCCGGTCGCCATCTGGATCGCACACAGCGCGTAGATGCCGGTGTAGGTGAGTTGCTGGAGCGGATTGTGCGCCAGGTAGAGCGGCGCCTCGTCGCGCATCAACCCGTAGAACTGCACGGTACGGCCCAGATTGCGCACATCCTCCTTGTCCTTCAATGGCCACAGAGCAGGCCAGCGCAGATAGCGATCCCGTGAGGTGAATGCGCCGATCACCCTTGTCAGACCCAGAATCAGCCAGGCTCCAGCAGCAACGAAATGGATCACCCGCACCCATCCCATCAAGAAACCGGTGCCCTGCTCGGCTCCAGCGGTGGGGCCGAAGAATGGGTCCATGATGTAGTAGCCGGTGCAGCTGAGAATGAAGATGAGGGCCACATTGGCCCAGTGCTGGAAGCGCAGCGCCGCCGACCAGACGTTCACCCGGATCCAGTAGACGGGCCGGGCCTCCATGCCGAGCTGCACGCCCTCCTGGGAGGTCAGCCGGATGGCCAAGAAGCCCTCCATGACGAAATGGCCGACTCTGCCGTGGCCATCGACCGGGGCGCAGGCCCCGCCGCGCCCCCGCCGGCCCCGCCGCAGGGCCTATGCGACGGTCTTCTTCAGCCCCGGGCGGGCGTCCCGGGCG